>NZ_JBPOEU010000026.1:0-43032 GCF_051251695.1 Maritalea sp.
CTCAAACCTTTATCAGCGCTGATATCGCTTTGAATGCGGATATTCAACCAGATATGGCTGACCGCATCAACATTTTCACGTTTAGCCGTGAACATGCCTAAAAATAGGGATTGGGGCACACTATGCCAGATAAAGCATCAAAAAAAACCAACGGCCTGTCATATCGCGACGCAGGCGTTGATATCGACGCCGGGAATGAGCTGGTCGAACGAATAAAACCAGCCGTTAAATCCACCAAGCGCCCCGGCTCTGATACCGAAATTGGCGGCTTTGGTGGATTGTTTGATCTCAAGGCCGCAGGTTTTGTCGATCCAATCTTGGTTGCGGCTAATGACGGTGTGGGCACCAAGCTCAAAATTGCCATCGATAGCGGTGTTCACAACACGGTCGGGATTGATTTGGTTGCTATGTGCGTAAACGATTTAATCGTGCAAGGCGCTGAGCCCCTGTTCTTTCTGGACTACTATGCCACTGGCAAACTTGAAAACGACGTTGCTGTTGCCGTTGTCGAAGGTATCGCAGCTGGTTGCAGAGACGCGAATTGCGCGCTCATTGGCGGCGAGACCGCCGAAATGCCCGGCATGTATAAAGCTGGCGATTATGATTTGGCCGGGTTTTGTGTCGGTGCCGCTGAACGCGGCCAAATGCTGCCGACCGATGACATCGCGGCGGGTGACGTGATTATCGGCCTTCGCTCATCAGGTGTTCATTCAAACGGCTATTCTTTAGTGCGCAAAATTGTTGAGCTTTCCGGTTTGACTTGGGATGCGCCAGCACCATTTGAAAATGATGTGAGTTTGGGTGAGGCTTTGCTGCGCCCCACCCGCATCTATGTGCGCCAGATATTGGCTGCGCTTAAGAACGGCGCGAAGATCAAAGCCCTCGCGCATATTACTGGCGGCGGCTTCACTGAAAACATTCCACGCGTACTGCCAGACAATTTGGCTGCAAATATCGACCGCTCTGCCATCACAGCACCACCCGTGTTCCGCTGGCTAGCCGATCAAGGCGGCATTGAAACCGACGAAATGATGCGCACATTCAACTGTGGGGTTGGCATGGTGCTGGTTGCTGGTGCAGATCAAAAAGACGCCCTTATCGCTGAGTTGAAGTCTGCGGGAGAAGACCCGCTCATTCTTGGTGAACTTAGCGAACGTGACGGCGATGCGGTTACCTATCGTGGAGAGCTCAATCTATGAGCGGCCATACCCGCATCAAGACCAAGGTTGCGATTCTAATTTCTGGTCGTGGCTCAAACATGCGTACGCTGATTCAAGCTGCGAACGACCCTGCTTACCCCGCTGAAATTATTGGTGTTTTCTCCAACCGCGCCGATGCTGCTGGCTTGGACCATGCTAAGCAACAAGGCATTCAAACGGCTGTTATTTCACATAAAGATTTCGACAGCCGTGAAGCATTTTGTGAAGCACTTGATTCAACACTTGAAGCCTGGGGCACCGAACTCATATGCCTTGCAGGTTATATGCGCATCCATTCCGATGCGTTCGCGCAAAAGTGGGTCGGCAAAATGCTCAACATCCACCCTTCGCTCTTGCCATCGTTTAAGGGCCTCAACCCGCAACAGCAAGCGCTTGATGCTGGCGTAAGAATTTCAGGCGCCACCGTACATGAAGTAACACCTGAACTAGATGCTGGACGCCCTGTGCTGCACGGCGTTGTACCTGTTCTAGACAGTGATGACGCTGAACGTTTGGGCGCGCGTATTCTTAAGGTTGAACATCAGATTTATCCGATCGCCCTAAAGCAATATATTGAAAATAGCGGCAATAATGATGTCGCAGCAGCTGACAAGGCCCAGTTTATTTGGCCCCAATAGGAGCAATGCTTGTGACCCAGACAGTAGTAATTACCGGCGCGAATCGCGGAATCGGTTTGGAATTGGTCAAATGCTATTTGGGCGATGGCGATTGGCACATTGTTGCCACGTGCCGCACACCAGAAAAAGCAGATGCCCTAAAATCACTGGCAGATGATAATCCAAACGTTGAGATCGCTACACTAGACGTTTCTAACGGTGCGTCTGTTGCTAACTTTGCAAAATATATTGGCAACAAAACAGTCGATGTGCTGGTCAATAACGCTGGTGTCATTGGTGGCGATCACCAGTCATTTGGTGATATCGATTTTGACGCGTGGATAGAAACATTTACAATCAACACGCTTGGCCCGGTACGTGTGTCCCAGGCTTTAATCGAGAATGTGCGAAAGAGTGACAACGGCAAAATTGTCACCATATCAAGCCAAATGGGCGCACTCGGCCGTGAAAGTCGGGGCAGTTACGCATATCGCTCAACCAAAGCCGCCGTCAACAAAGCTATGCAGACCTTGTCAGTTGAACTTCGGGATGAAAACATAGCAGTCACGCTATACCATCCTGGTTGGGTGAAAACAGATATGGGCGGCAGCGGGGCAGAAATAACACCACAAGAAAGCGCTGCGGGACTTTTCAAATGCTTTAGCCAACTCACACTGGCAAACAGCGGCAAATTCTTCAAATGGAACGGTGAACCACACGTTTGGTGACCCCATCACAAATAATGATGATCCAATCGTAATTTTCGGTTCGACAAATCCGCAGCTGACCATCATAGCTAAAAGTATCTGATTTATTTGGCGGTGCTTTTCGATGAAACTTCAAGACTGGCTGATCATTATCGTTATGGGGATTATTTGGGGCGGGTCGTTCCTTTTTAATGCCCTGATGATTCGTGAGCTTGGCCCGCTAAGTATTTCATTTGGCCGCGTTGCCATTGCCGCAACCACCTGTTGGATTTTTTATTTCGCAACAGGCAACAGGCTTCCCAAGTTTAGCCGCACCTATGGCGAGCTCTCGCTGATGGGCGTCGTTAACTTTGCAATTCCGTTTGCGCTGTTCCCGCTCGCACAGAAATTTATTGCGGTTGGGGTCGCGGGTATCGCCAACGCCCTCACCCCCATTATGGTGGTTATTGTTTCCCACTTCTGGGTTGGCGGCGAAAAAGCAACTAAACACAAATCACTCGGCGTTATCGCTGCGTTCGCTGGTGTTTCCATTTTGGCCATTCCCGCACTTCAGCAAGGCGGCGACAGCGAAATCTGGGCCCTTGGCCTGATGATTGTCGCGACGCTTTGCTACGGCATAGCCATTAACTGGGCCCGACATTTTCGCGCTATTAATCCCACATTTGTCGCCTGTGTCGCGCTAACAGGTGCATCGATCGCATTATTGCCGTTTGTATTGGTGTTCGAAGGTATGCCGACAATCCAAAATGCTGCGACCTATTGGTCGCTCGCTTATATTGGGATCATCGCCACCGCCATTCCGTTTTTGATCATCTATCGATTGCTCGAACGCGTGGGCGCAACCAACTTTTCAACTTCCACGTTCATTGCGCCAATCTCGGCCATCGGCTTGGGTATTTTGGTGCTGGGCGAACAATTATTGCTTATCCAAATATTGGGCATGATGGCGATTTTTGTCGGCATTCTGATGATTGACGGACGGTTGTTCGCGTGGTTTGGGCGCACAAAGTCTGCAGGATAAATGCCCAAGCCTGTAGCTTACGCCAATCCAGTTTGCGTGATGACTTCCATGCCTTCGGGATGAAGACTGTCACCAGCCATCGCCTTCAATTTGCCTGAGAATGTCTTGAAATACTCCCGAGACTGCATGAGTTCTAGCGCTTCCTGGCTGGTCCATCGCCCAATATGGGTTCGCGTATCCGTGCTACGCGATTTTGTGACGATATATGTAAACCGACCACCGAGTTTTTCGTCAGCCTCAATGGCAGCAACAAATGCTTGGGTGACAGCTTTCCATTCGTCCTCATCACCAGAATATTGATACGAAATAACAATTCCATTCATTTGACTATCCTTTGGTTCCTTCATCAAACTGTCGAACGGCGATGGTCAAATTCGACATTATTTGTAAGACAAGCTCCATTTATCTTCTTGCGCGCGTCGGTTTTGCTCATATTTCCACCATTCTGCCCGCAATGCATTTTGATTCTTGGGAATTGGCTCGTCAGTTCGAACGAATGTCTCAATACGATCCGCACGAAATGCGCGAAAGTCCTGCCGCAATTCACACCAAACCAAAAGCAACCGCTTGAAATCAAAATATGCCAATGAAATGGGCCACACCCGACGCGTTGACCGCTCTCCCTTTTCGTCGCAATAGGACATTTCGACAATTTTTGCGGCTTTGAGCGCGGCCCGCAATTGATGGGAAGTGACTGTCCCCTCAAACCTTTCATTCGATTTTTGCGGCGCATAATATGGAATGTCAAAGAACTCATCCTTCAACTCTTGGGGCAAAACCGCACCAATTTTTGCCACAACATCTTGGGCCGCGACGCGCTGGTCAACGTCGCCATATACCCCAACCCAACGGGCGCCCAACATAAGTGTTTCCAATTCCACGGAGTTGAAAATGAGCGGCGGAAGGTCAAACCCGCCCTCCAACACATAGCCGATCCCAGCTTCGCCACGCACGGGTACATTGATCGATTCGAGGGCGACCATGTCGCGATAGATTGTGCGCAGGTTCACTTCTAGTTCTTCTGCAATCTTTTTTGCCGAAATAGGCTCTCCATTGGCCCGGCGCAAAATTTGCACAATCTGCAACAATCGATCCGCTCTTCTCATTTTTCAGTCCAATGCTGACACCATGCTGTCAGCAGCATGTCAGTATATTGAACGTCATTCAACCATCCAAGGAAAATGAAATGACCATCCAGTTCTTCCAGCCACCAACTGAGCCCGGCAAACCTAACCTAAGTCCGTTTTGCACAAAGCTAGATATGATCTTGCAGCTGTCTGGCGTCGAATTTGATCGGCAGCTTCAAATGAGTCCGATGGAGGGGCCGAAGCAAAAAGCGCCGTTCATTGAAGACGGGGGTGAACGCATAGGCGACACTCAATTTATCGAAATGCACCTCAAAACCGCTTACAACATTGATCTGTTGAACGAAATGTCGCCAATGGATCGTGCAGTCGGTCGCATGTTGATGAGCACGATGGAAGAGCAGCTCTATTTCATTTTGGTCTATTCACGTTGGCAGATTGAGGAAAACTGGCCAATCATGGAAGAGATTTTCTTTGGCAACATGCCAGAACAAGTGCGCAAAGAGATCGCACCGCAAGCCCTTACTATGATGCGCACATCATTGTTTGGCCAAGGCACGGGACGGCACACAGCTGAAGAAGTCTACCAACTTGCTAAGCGGATTATCGACGACACCAGCACGTTGCTGGGATCGAGCGACTATTTCATGAGCAACAAACCAACATCGATTGATGCAAGCATCTACGGCGTTTTGAGCAATTGCGTGAACAATCCAGTTCCCGCACCGCTTGCTGATTATGTAAGGAGCCACCCCAACCTGCTGGCGTTCTTGGATAGAATATCCACGCTATTCTTCCCAAATGCGGACAAAGCGCAACTACAAGCGGCGTAATGCTAGGGGTGGTGTATCTTGCGCCACCCTACCTCGTAAAAAGTGGAATGAACACCACCTTATTGGAGCATGCTATCGACCAACAAGTCGAACTCCAACCCGCCGACCAGCTTCATGCCCCACCCCTCGAAGGCGCGTTCTTCAATATCTTTTTGCATCATTTCTTTCACGCCGGTGTGCCGCGGGTCAGATCGTATGGCGTCCATTAAAGGATGGACCTGATCTGCTTCCCCTTCCAGCACCTGTGCAAAATTTACACCGTTAAATGCCAAAGCGCCGGTCACTGACCGTTGCTCATTCGATAATGATGCTTTGCTCACAATTTTATTGATCATTGCCGGTGTGACATTTGCACCGGCCGTACTGAAATAAAGTAGTCTAATCAATTCTCACCACCCTTTTATACGTTTAACAATTGGGCGGAACATTCAAAGCACAATGCTTGTGCGCTTTAAAACTCAATTCCTGTTACGACTCAAATATTTACAATAACGCGACGAGCTGAATACATGATTTTGCCGAAGTATAGTTCGATTTGTCGAACGTATTGTTCGACTTTGATCAAAATTGAGAATGGGCGGTCAGCAAAATGCGAAAACAAAGCATCAAGGCTATTCTTGCATCGGTACCGTGGGCGAAGAAATGTCGATCAATTGACCGCTTGGGTCTTCAATCAACATGCGTTCTTGCCCGTAAGGCATCGCGGTTGGTGGAGAGACAATTTTTGCCCCAGCGGTCAATGCCAACTTGTGCGAAATATGTACGTCTTGAACGACGAAGGTCAAAATTCCCCCGGTCGCCCGCGCTGCCATTTCGGCGGGTACAATGGGGTTATCAACGTCCAGTATCGCAAGCTCGATCAATGGCCCTGTTTTAGGCACAAGAATGACAAACCAATCGCTGTCAAAATGGCGTTTTAGATCTAAGATTGTGGTGTAAAAATCAGCGCTGGCCGCAACGTCTTTGGCCAAAATTGTATAGAATAGTCTTGAAACATCATTGCTCATCGCGCTTTAAATCCCGCTCCATAACAAACTCATATAGCTCATCCTCACTATAGGCATCCCTTAGCTTGTCCGTCACCTCAAACCCTTGAGATTTATAGAAATTCACAGCTTTTGTATTCACTTCATAGGTTTCCAGTTGCACTTTTTGTGCGTTTGGAAACGCTCTAATTGCCTCGTCCAACAGGTGTTTGCCAATGCCTTTTCCATGATAATCGTGGGCGAGATAAAGGCGAGCCAGATGCAATTCACCTGGCGCACGCTCATACATCAATGCATGTCCTACAATTGATGTCCCATCCAAGGCAACCAATGAACAGATATATTCATCCATTGCCTCTTGCCTCAGTTTTTCTAGGGTGTGCCAGCCAGTGGTTAGGTTTGTAACCCGTTCGACCCCTAAAAACGCGTCATACGTTTCGCGCCAGATATTAAGAAGAGACTGTTTCAGTTCCTCGGCATCACCAACTTCTGAACTTCTAATTTTCATCGCTGAACCTGCCATATGGTTGCGTTTTAGAAACGTGCAATCGAGTAGGCTCAATCCTAACGCGCTATCCGAAGATGAAAAACCTAAATCGCCATCGTCATTTTTATGCTGGTTGGTTCATCCGGTTGCGTTGGTTCTGGTCCCGCCTCAAAAAAACCAACCGCTTTGTAAAATGCAATGGCGGCATGGTTGTCTTCAAAAACACCCAATTCCACATGCTCAGTGCCGGGAAAACAATCAATTGCGGATTTTAGAAGCGTTTGCCCTATTCCCCGCCGTGCATGGTTTTGCAGCACATATAGATAGGCCACCAGCACTGAATCATTTTCACGCGGCAAAACATGGGCATGGCCGACAAGCTCGCCGCTACATTCAGCGACTAAATTGCAAGCGTTATCATCACAAAGCCGTTCGTGGAATTTGCTTGGGTTTAGCCAAAGACTGCAGATTGCATCAAGTTTAGTTGGTGAAATTATCTGCACATAGCTTTCGCGCCACGACTTAATCATCATGACGCTCAGCATTTCGGCATCTGCGGGTTTGGCGGTGCGGATCAAAAACGCTTTATGATCCGCAGCCATTTTTTTAAAGACCCAATTTCGACTTGAGAATTTCGTTTACCGCCTGCGGGTTTGCCTTGCCTTGTGACGCTTTCATCACTTGACCAACAAACCATCCCATCAGTTTTGGATTTTGCTGCGCTTTAGCGACCTGATCTGGGTTTGCCGCAACAATCTCATCAACAATCGCTTCAATCGCGCCGGTGTCCGTGACCTGTTTCATACCGCGTGTCTCAACCAAGGTCGCTGGGTCGCCGCCTTCTGTCCAAACAATCTCAAACAAGTCTTTGGCGATTTTACCAGAGATTTCGCCGTTGGAAATTAGCTCGACGATTCCGCCCAATTGCGCAGCTGACACCGGGCTGGTTGTGACATCTTGGTTCTCTTTGTTCAAACGACCAAACAATTCATTGATCACCCAGTTGGCGGCCAATTTTCCATCACGTCCATTTGCGACGTTTTCGTAGTACGCAGCGCTCTCCCGGTCTGCGACCAAAACACTCGCATCATAGGCGGTAAGGCCAAATTCCTTCATGAAACGTGCGCGTTTTTCGTCTGGTAGCTCCGGCAAGTCTTTTGCCAATTCTTCGATATATGCATCGTCAAACTCAAGCGGCAACAAATCAGGATCTGGGAAATAACGGTAATCATGCGCTTCTTCTTTTGAACGCATTGAACGTGTTTCGCCCAACTTTGGATCGAACAGCCGAGTTTCCTGGTCAATGGTGCCACCATCCTCCAAAATATCGATTTGACGACGGGCTTCGAATTCAATCGCCTGCCCCGCAAAGCGCACAGAGTTGACGTTTTTGATCTCGCAACGCGTACCAAATTCACCCCCTGGGCGACGAACCGAAACGTTCACGTCTGCCCGCATAGAGCCCTGCTCCATGTTGCCGTCACATGTGCCCAAATAACGCAAGATCGTGCGCAGCTTGCTAATGTATGCCTTGGCTTCATCAGCAGAGCGCAAGTCAGGCATGGAAACGATTTCCATCAAGGCAACGCCTGAACGGTTCAAGTCCACAAAGCTCATGTTCGGATGTTGGTCGTGGATTGACTTGCCTGCATCTTGCTCAAGGTGCAAGCGCTCTACGCCGATCTCAACTTCACCGTCTTCGCCCATATCAAGATAGACTTTGCCTTCGCCAACAATCGGGTCTTTGAATTGGGAAATCTGATAACCTTGGGGCAAATCTGGGTAGAAATAGTTTTTGCGGTCAAAAAGCGATCGCTTGTTGATCTTTGCCTTCAAGCCCAAACCAGTACGCACCGCTTGGCGAACGCATTCTTCGTTGATCACGGGCAGCATGCCGGGCATAGCCGCGTCGACAAAACTAACATTATTGTTGGGCGGTTGGCCAAATTCGGTTGAAGAACCTGAGAACAATTTTGATTCTGAAGTCACCTGAGCATGAACTTCCAGCCCCAGCACCATTTCCCAGTCGCCTGTCGCGCCCTTGATGAATTTCTTCGGGTCTGGCGTACGTGTATCAATGAGTTGTGTCATATCGGATCTCTTAATCTGTTGCCGGTTGGCGATAGCTGGCGAGCGAATAGCTGACGAGCTATTTGCTGCGACGGGCGGCGATAACGCCTTTTTCAAAATTCACATTCCAGTCGATCAGGGTGCGCCAAATCAATTCGGCCTGGTCCTCATCAAGTTGTTTTTCCAGCGCGCGAGCACGTACTTTATCGACAACCGCCTCAATCCGCGCCTTATCAAATGCTTCGTGGGGATCCGATTTTATCTCTGCCATTCTGGTCACATAACCGTGCCGTTCAGCAAATAGATTGATCAAGGCTTGGTCTAACCTGTCAATTTCTGCGCGGACATCCTGTTTCGTTTCGCACTCGGCTGGTTTTTTGATCTGGTCTGTCATTGGCCCTTATCCGTTTACCACCACTTATTCGGCGTGAAGTCCAAACCATGTGATTTTTCAATCACGCGGCCTGCGGCGAACAATGTCTCTTCATCAAACGGCTTACCAATCAACTGCAAACCCAGTGGTAGGCCCTGCCCGTCTTTACCTGCTGGCACCGCAATGCCTGGCAATCCGGCCATATTCACTGTCACCGTGAAAATGTCGTTGAGGTACATTTTGATTGGGTCAGCCTTCATTTCCTGATCAGCAACTCCAAATGCAGCAGATGGCGTAGCTGGCGTAAGAATTGCGTCAACACCGTCGTTAAAGACATCTTCGAAGTCTTTCTTGATCAGTGTGCGCACCTTTTGCGCTTGTACGTAATAGGCATCGTAATAGCCTGCGGAAAGCACGTAGGTTCCGATCATCACCCGACGTTGAACTTCACGGCCAAACCCTGCGGCGCGTGTTTGCTCATACATCTCTGTGATGTCTTTACCCGGCACCCGAAGGCCGTATTTCACGCCATCATATCGCGCCAGGTTGGAAGAAGCTTCCGCTGGGGCCACAATGTAGTAAGCAGGCAAAGCATATTTTGTATGCGGCAAAGAAATGTCTTTGATCGTCGCGCCTTCTGCCTTGAGCCATTCTAGACCCTGTAACCAAAGCTTTTCAATCTCAGCTGGCATTCCGTCCATGCGATATTCTTTGGGTACGCCAATCACAAGGCCTTTTACGCCGCGTTCTACCGCAGCTGCAAAGTCTGGAACTGCCATATCAACTGATGTTGAGTCTTTTGGATCAAAGCCACAAATTGACGTGGTCATGATCGCAGCATCTTCAACCGTACGCGCAATCGGTCCCGCTTGATCAAGAGACGACGCAAAAGCCACCGTACCCCAGCGCGAAGCACGACCATATGTTGGTTTGATTCCAACAGTGCCCGTGAATGCCGCGGGTTGGCGAATGGAACCGCCAGTATCGGTTGCTGTCGCACCAGCGCACAACCAACTAGCCACAGCAGATGCCGACCCGCCAGACGAACCACCTGGGACAAGATCAGCGTTTGACCCTTCACCGCGCCAAGGATTGATTACGGGGCCGTAATAAGAAGTTTCGTTGGATGAACCCATGGCAAATTCGTCCATGTTGAGTTTACCCAACATAACCGCGCCATCGTCCCAAAGGTTTTGAGTGACCGTACTTTCGTATTCTGGTTTGAACCCATCAAGAATGTGGCTACCGGCTTGCGTATGAACGCCCTTGGTGGCAAATAGGTCTTTGATGCCCAACGGCACACCTTCTAGCGTTCCGCCCTGACCATTTTGCAGCTTGGCATCACTTTGCTCAGCCATTTCCAGCGCTTGATCCGCAGTCACCGCCACATAGGCATTCAGCGCCTGAGCTTTCTCAATCGCATAAAGATAGGAAGCTGTTACTTCCTTAGAGGTAAAGTCTTTTGCCTTTAGGCCTTTGGCCGTATCAGCAAGTGTCAATCTTGTTAGATCAGTTGTCATCGAATTAGTTCCTCAAACCCGCCCATTACGAGTTCTTTCTCAAAAAAGGCAGAATGCTCGCTATCCGGATAATCCAGCACTGGGCCACATTTGTTAAACCCAGCATTCTCATATAATCGGTAAGCGCCGGCATAGCCTTCGCCAACACCAGTTTCAAGCACCAGCCGTTTATGTCCGCTCACCCGGGCTTTGTCTTGAATGGCGTTGAGCAACCGCACACCAACACGTTTGCCGCGCATTTCTGGCAGCGTAAACATGCGTTTGACTTCGCCAAGACCATCACCGTGATCCTTAAGCGCCCCAAGCCCGACGGCACTGCCATCATCATCGCGAGCGACAAACACCGTTGTTGTATCATCTGCCATATCTTCTACCGTCATGCAGAAATTAAATTCGGCAGGCGCTAACGGTGCAAGATGCGCATTTAATGCGGCGATCAACTCGCGCACATCATCCTGCAATGGAGATTCAACATAAACGGTCACCGGCATAGTTGTTACTCAACAACCTTTGGCACCATGAAGAAATTATCTTCAGTCAGCGGCGAGTTCACGACAATCTTGTCCGGATAACCACCATCGGTGACCTTATCTTCACGACGGCGCAAAGCCATCGGCGCGACAGATGTCATCGGCTCAACGCCGGTAACATCAACTTCGGAAAGCTGCTCCACAAAGTCCAAAATGGTGTTGAGCTCATTTTTGAGATTATCAACATCATTATCTTTGACTTCAATACGGGCAAGCCGCCCAATACGTTTTACTGTATCGGCATCGACCGACATATGAGAACTCCTCGAAAATTCAGGAAAGATTATTTGCGCTTTTAGCAACGCCAGTGGGGCCTGACAACCAAAAGACGTACGAATTTTACCGATTTAACCATTCAACTGATACTCATATCAATCCGTGAGCTATTGCGTCATGTAACATTGGCAATCATTGTGGGCGCAAGAGTTGCATACAATTGCACCACCCAATTCGAATATGAGGACCAATATGTCAGTTTTTTCAATGGTTTTAGTTGCGCTAATCGCTTTGCTACATTTCTACATTCTTTGGTTTGAAATGTTCGCCTGGGAAAGTCGTGGTCCAAAAATTTTTCGCAGCTTCCCCGCTGACCTATTTACCCCAACAAAGGCAATGGCTGCCAATCAAGGACTATATAATGGTTTCCTCGCCGCAGGCTTAATCTGGTCTTTGATGATTGGCGATGCTGAATGGGCGAAAAATGTTGCCCTATTCTTCTTGGGGTGCGTGTTTATTGCAGGTGTCTATGGCGCGCTGACAGCATCAAAGAGAATATTGTATGTGCAGTCTGTACCAGCACTAATCGCAATTCTTCTGGTGATGTTCACCTAGAAGTTGAGACTAAAGCTCAATAGCAAACCCCCGCTCCAACAATTGCAGACGCAACTTTCCCGCTTTTTGAGTGAAGACAGACATGTCTAGCTTGTCCTGATCGGTGATTGCCAGCAGCAATTGTCGTGCGCCGGAATTCTCCAAATCAGCCACGCGCTGCACTACATCATCGAAACATGCGCTAATCAGCACAGCGGCACCCTCAATCTCTTCTGATAGATTCTCTAACGGGTCTTTGTTTCCGGCGATAAGAATCAATCGCTCGTCAGGCGGCGCGTCTAATACAAACATCTCACCCAAACGAAAATAGGAGTTTGCAACCTCCATCTCATCAATTAACCGACCAGTTGAAACCCGTTGGAGCTCTCCATTATAAGGCAAAAAGGGATCTAATTGTGTGTCGTCTATGATGACAGCATTTGCTGTCAGCTCAGCATTAGCGATACCTTCGTCCGCATGATCGGAATAAAAGGCGAACTGTTGGTCGCCAAACGCCACGCGAAAACAATTACTGCCGAACCATGTAATGCGCATGAGATATCCTATTCACTTGAACTTACTTGGCTGAGAAGCTAGGGAACTTTCACCTTGAATGCCAGCAAAAGAGCGCCCCTTGTCACAAGTTGATCAATTTACGCTAGACGCACTGCCAACCACTGGTCGCCTTATTGGCTTGGACCTGGGAACAAAAACAATTGGCGTTGCCATTTCTGACGGTTTGCAGATGACCGCAACGCCCAACGAAACCATAAAGCGCAAAAAATTTGGTTTGGATGCCGAACGTATTTTGGAGTTGATCAAGGAAAATGCCTGCATTGGTGTTGTCTTGGGATTGCCGCTCAACATGGATGGATCTGAGGGCCCGCGCGCGCAATCAACCCGTGCCTTTGCACGAAACTTTATGCAGAAGTGCGACCTCCCTTTGGCTTTTTGGGACGAACGGCTGTCCACCAGCGCTGTTACACGCACCATGATCGAGGCTGACATTTCTCGTGCCAAACAGGCCAAAGTAGTCGACAAATTGGCGGCAAGCTACATCCTTCAAGGGGCGCTTGATCGCCGTCGAATTTAGACCTCCCATATTGGTCGTTTGACGGTGTTGTGATTGTTGCTATGGGCGGTAGGCGCCTGAGCTAGTGGAACGCCCAGCATCAATCGCACAGCTCTCGAGATCAAAATATAACGTGATTTTTGAAAACTGCGTCGGAACTCTTGTCGGACTTAGCCGTTTATCTAAAAACAGGAGACTTTCAAATGACCAAACATGATACCCACACTGAAGAGAAAACAGTTGTCGAGCCTACCGAAGCCCGTCAGGGGCGACCAACCTTTGCGTTACGCATTTTGGTCATTTCAACGGCGGTTCTCGTTCTTGCTTTCTTAGTTGTATCTTTCTTTACTCAGACCAGCGCGGGATAGACAAAACGTCGAGTTTTACGGAGAGGCGCGATGCAAGCAAAATCTAAGGCCCAGCAAAAAGCCGCCGGAGCAGCCCTTGCTGCAAAGCGCGGCGAAATTAAAGAAGGCGAACTTCAAGGCGCGTCAAAAGAAATGTACGAAACAATGACGCAAGATGAGCTGGAGGACTTAGCGTCCACCAAAAATGATGGACTTCCGGATAAAAAGGAATAGCGAGACTTAATTTGCGAAATTCGCTGACAGACCGACCAACAAATAATGAATGAGCGCTCACTTTAATCCTGTGAAAAGTCGCAATTTCCCTTGAGCCAACTCAGGGCTTGGGGTATGCCCAATAAACCGACTTGGATCGAGGCATATGAGCACGACGTCGCCACTCCAGAACGCATTCACCCAAAAGCACCTTTTAGCTATTGCTGATCTCAATCCCGTCGAGATCACCGAACTGCTGGACCGCGCAGAAACCATGGTTCAGGTTTCGCGCCAGCAAAAGAAAGCCAAGCACACGCTGGCCGGTCGAACGCAGATCAACTTGTTTTTCGAGAATTCCACCAGAACCCAAAGCTCCTTCGAGATTGCCGGCAAACGATTGGGCGCAGACGTTCTCAATATGGCGGTGAGCACTTCAAGTGTAAAAAAGGGTGAAACCCTCATCGATACAGCGGCGACGCTGAACGCGATGCGACCGGACGTGATTGTGGTCAGACATGCCTCGTCCGGCGCAGTGAAGCTTTTGTCTCAAAAAGTAGAGTGCTCCGTCATCAATGCGGGTGACGGCACCCACGAACATCCAACCCAAGCGCTGCTGGACGCATTGACCATTCGACGCCACAAGGGGCGCCTAAATGGGCTCACGGTGGCCATTTGCGGCGACATTGCAAATTCTCGCGTGGCGCGCTCGAACTTAATGCTGTTGAACGCGATGAATGTGCGTACCCGGGTGATTGCGCCCAAAACCATGTTGCCAACAGGCATCGAACATATTGCCGCAGAAGTCTTCACCGATATGGAAGAAGGCCTAAAGGACGCAGATGTTGTGATGATGCTACGAATCCAGCGCGAACGTTCGACAGGACAGCAAATTCCCTCGGTACGCGAATTTTATCGGTTCTACGGGCTAGACGAGCGAAAACTGGCCTTCGCTAAACCGGATGCCATCGTGATGCACCCCGGCCCCATGAATCGCGGCGTAGAGATTGATCCAGCAATTGCCGATTGCGATCGCTCTGTTATCACCGAACAAGTTGAAATGGGCGTTGCGGTCAGGATGGCCGTCCTAGAAGCCCTTTTGGCACGAGAGGCGCAATCATGAGTGGCAAACTGATCGTTCAAAACGCCCGCATTATTGATCCTGCATCCAATACTGACATTCATGGCTCAATCCTTATTGAAAACGGTCAGTTCGTCGATATTGTGGAAGGGCAACAAGCGGCCCCCGAAGGCGCTGAGGTCCATGATGCCAAGGGCAACATAATCGCACCGGGCCTCGTCGATTTGCGGGTGTTCACTGGGGAACCGGGTCGAGAATTTAGAGAAACGCTGCGAAGTGCATCAGATGCCGCCGCGGCAGGTGGTGTCACCAGCGCACTATTGATGCCGGACACCAACCCTGTCCTGGATGATGCCGCGCTGGTGGATTTTGTTTCCCGTCGCGCTCGGGATACAGCAAAGATTAAATTCTACCCCGCCGCTGCGATCTCTAAGGGTTTAGACGGCAAAGACATGTCTGAATTTGGATTGCTGAAAGAGGCTGGTGCGAAAGCACTGACAGATGGACGCAAGAGCATACAGAATGCCGCTTTGCTAAAGACGGCCTTCACCTACGCCGCTAATTTTGACATGCCGATCATCCATCACCTATCAGATGAAAACCTGACAGGAAGCGGTGTTATGAATGCCGGGCTGTTGGCAACTGGTCTTGGGTTGAAGGGCATTCCGCACATTGCTGAAACCATTCCCCTAGACCGGGATGTGCAATTGGCTGAAGCCACAGGCGTTCGGTATCATGCAGCGCAAATATCGTGTGCCAAATCGGCAGAAATTATTGCCCGGGCGAAGCAGCACTCAAATCGAATTTCGGCTGGCATTTCGATCAATAATCTATGTCTGAACGAAAATGATGTGGGTGATTACCGAACATATTTCAAACTCGCACCGCCTTTAAGAAGCGAAGATGAGCGTCAAGCGATGATCGCTGCCCTCGTGGACGGCACAATCGATGTGATTCACTCCGACCATGACCCCCAAGATGTTGAAGGCAAGCGCCGTCCCTTCGCCGAAGCCGTTGACGGGGCCATTGGCCTTGAAACGATGCTAAGCGCAGCACTTCGCCTGGTGCATGAAGAGCAAATTGATTTGGTGAGTTTGCTTAAAGCCATGACCTGCAACCCCGCGGACCTTATTGGCATCAACGCAGGTCGCATCAAAAAAGGTGTGCCGGCTGACTTCATCGAAATTGATCTTAATTACCCGTGGGTTACTTCGGAAAATGACCTAAAATCACGTTCGCGAAACACGGCATTTGAAGGTGCGCGATTTAGTGGTAAGGTCGCCGCGACTTTTTTAAATGGCAATAAAATTTACGAATTGGCAGAAGCATAAATGTTTACTCTAACGCTCTTCATTGCGGCCCTTGGCGGCTATCTGCTGGGTTCCGTGCCGTTTGGCCTTGTTCTGGTGCGACTTGCTGGTTTGGGCGACATTCGCGAAATCGGATCAAAAAGTATTGGCGCGACCAACGTGTTGCGCACTGGCCGCAAAGATTTAGCGTTGGCCACTTTGCTGCTCGATGCAGGTAAAGGCGGCATCGCCGTGCTGCTGGCAAGATACTTTCTTGGCGAAATTCCGGCTCTAGTTGCTGGTATCGCAGCGTTTGCTGGGCATTGTTGGCCGATTTGGCTGCGCTTTAAAGGTGGTAAGGGCTATGCCACATTCATCGGCACCTTATTTGCCTTCAACATAATTGTTGGACTGCTTGTTGGCGCAACTTGGCTGATCGTTGCATTTGCGCGCCGATTTTCCTCTCTTGCGGCGCTAAGTTCTGCTGCAGCTGCGCCTGTATATGCTTGGATTTGGTCTGGTCCTGCCTTAAGCTTGGCATGCGCGATTACAGCTTTATTTTTATACTATCGACACAAAGAGAATATTTTACGCCTTATGAACGGTACTGAACCCAAAATCGGCGATGAAAAAACCTCCTCAGCTAGCTAGGGTCTAGACCCTGATGACGCTATTTGACGAGCCTACACCGCCAAAGACATATCTCACTGATAATCAAAAGCTGGCTTGGCTTAGGCTGATCCGCTCCGAAAATGTTGGGCCAGCCACATTTAAGCGATTGATCAATCGCTATGGCCATGTGGACGCCGCTCTTGCTGCTTTGCCCGAACTCGCAGCCCGAGGCGGCGCGGCCAAACCCATCAAAATATGCCCTCTCGCAGATGCGGAAGCCGAGCTTGAAAAACTGCACAAAATCGGCGGAAACTTGATCGGCTTGGGCGAACCAGACTATCCGCCTTTGCTTGCCCATACATCAAGCGCCCCGCCCATTCTTTCTGTGTTGGGCGAGGCGAAATTTGATTTGCATAAAAGCATCGCCATTGTGGGCGCGCGCAATGCATCTGCGGCTGGCATGGCCCTCACCCGTCAATTAGCCGCAGAGCTTGGCCAAAACGGCTATGCAATCATTTCCGGCCTAGCGCGCGGCATCGACAGTGCAGCCCATACAGCAAGCTTAAGCGCTGGAACGGTTGCTGTGTTCGCAGGCGGAATAGACTTTATCTATCCCGAGCAGAATCGCGATCTAGCAAAGTCGATCGTGGACAATGGTGGTTTGCTGGTTACCGAAATGCCGTTCGGTACAAGGCCAATCGCCCGCGACTTCCCCCGCCGTAACCGCATCGTGGCTGGTATATCCCTTGGTGTTTTGGTGATTGAGGCAGCGATACGCTCAGGATCATTAATCACCGCGCGTTTGGCAAATGAACAAAATCGCGATGTTATGGCCATTCCCGGTTTCCCGCTCGACCCCCGCGCGGCTGGCGGCAACAAATTGATCCGCGATGGCGCAACATTGGTTAGAAATGTTGACGACATCCTAGAAGAAATCACAACCTTTGAACTCGCCCAACCCGACTTGTTCCAAGAAGATGGCGATGATCAATTTGTAGACTGGGATATAGATGATACGCCAACTGCGGCCCAAGAGGTATTGTCATCCCTAAGCCACACCCCAATCGCTATTGATGAAATTATCCGTAGCACCGCTTTGCCTGCACAAGCCGTGCAAATGGTATTGCTGGATCTTGAAATTGCAGGACGCATTGAGCGTTCATCCGGACAACTGGTGAACCTTAAATTGGCAGAATGATTTCAAACATCACTTGAAATCGTCATGTTTCTCCACTAGGTGACGACATCTACGAATTATTTCATGCGGTAAGTTGTGCGATATGTTGAACGATTGACATTGCACAACGAACAAGATCATGTTGCCGCCGATCCACAAATGTGAAGTTAAGGAAGTTGCGCGATGAAAGTTGTAATTGTCGAAAGCCCCGCAAAAGCTAAGACAATCAATAAATATCTCGGAAATGATTTCGAGGTGTACGCGTCTTTCGGACACGTTCGCGACCTGCCATCTAAAGACGGTTCAGTCGATCCTGAACATGATTTTGAGATGAAGTGGGAAGTTGATGCTGCGTCTAAAAAGCGGCTGACCGAAATCACCCGCGCTGTTAAAGCGTCTGACGAACTGATCCTCGCGACCGATCCGGATCGCGAAGGTGAAGCAATTTCTTGGCACGTTTTAGAAGTGCTCAAGGAAAAGAAGGCGCTTAAAGACAAGCCCGTCAAACGCGTGGTTTTCAATGCGATCACCAAAAATGCTGTGCTCGAAGCAATGGCCAACCCGCGTGATTTGGATGTGCCGCTGGTCGATGCCTATTTGGCACGTCGCGCCCTTGATTACCTCGTGGGCTTTACGCTTTCTCCCGTTCTATGGCGCAAATTGCCAGGCTCTCGTTCTGCTGGACGGGTGCAATCTGTTGCACTTCGTTTGGTTTGCGAACGCGAAACCGAAATTGAAAAGTTCAAGCCACAAGAATATTGGAGCGTTACCTCCAATTTCGAAAAAGATGGCACCAAGTTTGATGCACGCCTTTATGCACTCGATGGCAAAAAGGTCGACAAACTCGATATTAAAACCAGCGAAGAAGCCGAAAGCATTCGTGCAGCCATTAAAGCTGGCAACATTGTAGTTGATAATGTTGAGAAGAAACCAACGAAGCGTAATCCATATGCACCGTTCACGACTTCTACCATACAGCAGGATGCCTCAAGCCGTTTAGGGTTCTCACCTTCGCGCACCATGCAAATCGCGCAACGTCTTTATGAAGACGGTTCAATCACCTATATGCGTACTGACGGTGTTCAGATTGCGCCTGAGGCGATTGATGCGACACGTCGCCAAATCGCCAGCGATTTTGGCGATAATTATCTGCCTGAAAAAGCGCGTATTTATCAGAGCAAGGCCAAAAACGCCCAAGAGGCGCACGAAGCGATCCGACCAACTGATTTGTCTCGCACCCCTGCGCTGCTCAAGAACTCAGATCCTGATCAGAAAAAGCTCTATGATTTGATCTGGAAGCGCACAATGGCCAGCCAAATGCGCTCTGCTGAAATTGAACGAACAACCGCTGGTTTGCGTGTTGAAGGCGCTCGGCCAATCGAATTGCGCGCTGTTGGGTCTGTTGTAACATTCCCCGGTTTCATGTCCCTTTACGGTGTAAGCACTGTAGAAAAAGACGATGAAAACTCCAAAGAGCTACCAAAACTGGATGTAAATGATCGTCCATCATTGCTCGACGTGCTCGCTGAACAACATCACACCCAACCGCCTGCCCGCTTTACAGAAGCGAGTTTGATCAAAAAGATGGAAGAACTCGGCATTGGCCGTCCTTCCACTTATGCGGCGACCTTGGGCGTATTGCGTGACCGCGATTATATCCGCCTTGAAAAACGCGTGCTCATTCCCGAAGATCGTGGCCGCTTGGTTACCGCGTTTCTTGAGAGTTTCTTCGAGCGTTATGTAGAATACAGTTTCACCGCAAATCTTGAAGAACAGCTCGACGGCATTTCTGCAGGCGAAGTGAATTACAAAGACGTGCTTACCAACTTTTGGCGCGACTTCTCGGCACATGTTGTCGAAATTAAAGATTTGCGTGTTTCCGAAGTCTTGGACGCACTCAACGCGCTGCTTGGTTCTCACATTTTCCCAGCAAAAGAAGATGGTTCCGATCCGCGCAAATGCCCTGATTGTGACACGGGACAGCTTTCGCTAAAACTTGGCAAGTTTGGTGCGTTCATTGGGTGCGAAAATTACCCTGAATGCAAGCACACCCGCCAATTGGCCGAAAGTGCCACCGGACAGGCTGCGGAAACAGCCGGTATTGGCGTTATAGGCCAGCACCCTGAATTTGGCGCAGATATCGAGATGAAATCAGGTCGTTTCGGACCGTATTTGGAAATGGTCCATAACGACGAAAAGAAACGTGCCGGCTTGCCAAAAGGCTGGTCACCAGAATCAATCGATTTGGAAAAAGCCGTAAAACTGATTTCGCTTCCGCGCGACGTTGGCGAACACCCAGAAGACGGCAAAATGATCACTGCAGGGCTTGGACGATATGGTCCGTTTGTTCTGCACAATGGCAAATACGCTAACTTGCCTGATATCGAAGAAGTGTTTTCTGTTGGTTTAAACAGAGCGGTGACGGTACTGGCTGAAAAAGCAGCCGGTGGCGGTCGTCGCGGCGCTGCAGCTACGCTTAAAGAGCTGGGTGATCACCCTGATGGCGGACCGATTACGGTTAAAGATGGCCGTTATGGTGCATATGTGAACCACGCCAAGATCAATGCGACATTGCCTAAGGATACAGATCCTCAAGACGTTACATTGGAGCGAGCGTTGGAATTGATCGCCGAAAAGGTTGCAAAAGGCCCAGCGAAAAAACGCAAAGCGCCAGCTAAAAAGAAGCCCGCGGCCAAGAAAAAGCCAGCAGCCAAAAAGCCAGCAGCGAAAAAGGCTCCGGCCAAAAAGAAACCAGCGGCGAAAAAGACGACCGCAGCAACATAAGGGGTCCAAATAATGGCCCGTAATGACGATAAGGGTCGCCTAGCCAAAGCCCCGGATCAACGACACAGTCACAAAACCCGTTCGAAACAAAACCGTGACGGGCAAATGCCCACGCGCGATCAGGTAGTTGAGTATCTTGACCTCAACCCGAACAAGGCGAGTAAGCGAGATCTTGCAAAAGCCTTTGGCATTCGCGGCGAAGATCGGATTATTCTAAAGGCGCTGTTGCGCGAAATGGAAGAAGACGGCGTGATCAATCGGTCACGCAAAGCTTACAAACGCACTGCCGAATTGCCATCAGTCACAGTAATCGAAATTCCAAGCGCCGCTGATCCTGAACACATGATCGGGTACCCCGCTAAGTGGAATGATGACGATGGCGAACGCCCTGCAGTGCTGATTGTTGGTGGCAAAGACGCTAAGGCCGTGCCCGGCCCCGGCGATCGTGTTCTAGCGCGAATTTCAAAGAACGAAGATACTGAAGGCCCAGCTTACATCGCCAAACCGATGAAGGTTTTGGATGCGCCGCGAAAATCGCTGATTGGCGTTATCCGCCTTATCGAAAAAGGCGCGCGTCTGATCCCTGTTGAGCGCAAGGGTCGTGAGATGCAAATCCATGCTGGCGACCTCAATGGCGCCCAGGATGGTGATCTTGTTGAAGTCGAACAATCTGTTTCCGGCCGCGCTATGGTGCCAAAGGCCAAAGTCACCAATGTAATTGGCAACCCGCTAAGTGAAAAAGCGGTTAGCTTGATTGCACTACACAATTTGGAAATCCCGCATAAATTCTCAAATGCAGTGATTGCAGAATCTGAAGCAGCAAAACCGGCTGATTTGTCCGGTCGTGAAGACTGGCGTGAAATGCCATTCGTCACTATCGATCCGGCGACGGCAAAAGATCATGATGATGCTGTTTATGCCCATCGTGACGAAGATGCAGCCAATGAAGGCGGCTTCGTCGTCTATGTGGCTATCGCAGATGTTGCTCACTATGTACGTCCTGGCTCAGAAATGGAGCGTGAGGCCCTTTTGCGTGGTAACTCCGTCTATTTCCCGGATCGTGTCGTGCCGATGCTCCCGGAGAAGATTTCAAACAATCTTTGCTCGCTAATTGAGTTGGAAAATCGCGCCGCCATGGGATTGCGGATGGTGTTTGACGCTACGGGCGAAAAAATTAGCCATAGCTTCCATCGCACACTCATTCGTTCGGCAGCCAAACTAAGTTACCAACAAGCACAAACTGCGATTGACGGTCATCCTGATGATAAAACCGCACCGTTGCTCGAACCAATCATCAAACCGTTGTTTGAAGCGTTCGATGCGATGGAAAAAGCGCAAAAGCGCCGTGGTCCGCTTGCGCTCGACCTGCCAGAGCGTCGGATTAAGCTCAACGATCAGGGTCTGGTGGAAGATGTCCACATCCCAGATCGACTAACCGCACACCGGTTAATCGAAGAGATGATGATACAATCAAACGTGTGTGCTGCAGAAACGCTTGAAAAACACAAAGTACCCCTTCTCTATCGGGTCCATGATGCGCCATCACAACAAAAACTGATTGGCCTTAAGGAAGGTCTGTCTTCGATGGACTTGAACTTCACCCCCGGTGATACGGTGAAGCCCGAGCAGTTCAATCGCATTTTGGCTCAAGCTGAGGAAAGCGATAATCCGCACCTCGTCAACGAGATGATTCTACGTTCTCAAGCCCAAGCTGAATACACCAACGAAAATTACGGGCACTTTGGTCTGAATTTAAGACGGTATGCGCATTTCACCTCACCGATTCGCCGTTACGCCGATTTGATCGTCCACCGCGCCCTAATTCGTGCCCTTAATTTGGGTGATGACGGCTTGCCAGTTGATACAGACAACAAGCTAGCCGCCATTGGACAACAGATATCGATGACTGAGCGACGGGCAATGTCAGCGGAACGTGAAACCACAGATCGCCTGCTTGCATACTATCTAGCAGACCATATTGGCGCTCAATTCCCCGGTCGAATTGCCGGTGTTATTGGGGGGGGACTATTTGTCCGATTGGATAAATCGGGCGCAGATGGTTTTATACCCGCAAGCACCCTTGGCACGGACTACTTCATCCATGATGAAGGCCAACAGGCGCTGATCGGCGAACGCACAGGAGAGCGTTTTCGGATTGGTGATCAAGTTGAAGTACGGCTAGTGGAAGCTGAACCATTGGCGGGTTCCTTGCGGTTTGAAATGCTCTCAAGTGGAGAGCGTGTAAAACCACCAGGTGGCCGCTCGTCACGTCGCCCGACCTACAAAAAGCATGTCGGCGGTCGGCGACACAAGAGATAGGGAACGCGAGTGAGCCAAATGAGTATTGAGTTAGACACTGTTGCAAAACCCAAACGTGACGTTTGGGGTGCCATGAAGCGCGGCATCATCGGCCGTTGCCCAAAATGCGGCAAAGGCCATTTGTTTCAAGGCTACCTAAAGATCCAAGATAGCTGTTCAAACTGCAAAGAGGCGCTACACCACCATCGGGCAGACGATGCGCCCCCATACATCACTATGGCCATCGTCGGGCACATTGTAGTGGGGTTAATCTTTCACCTTGAAACGAGTTACGAAATTGAGCCGATGATCCACCTTTATTGGTCCATTCCAACCATGTTGATTTTGTCGCTTGGTTTGTTGCGCCCGATCAAAGGAATGATCGTTGGTTTGCAATGGGCGAACTACCTTCATGGGTTTGATCCAAACTTTAGTCCAGAAACAGATATGTAGTGGGCTGACCATTCGTAAAAACATTCTTCGGGCGCTTGACATTTAGCGCTAAATGCCTAGTTTGCGCCCGATATCGATTTTGTGCCGCGCGACAACTCGCGTGGCCTTTTATTTGGGATTGCAGGCATGGCTAAGTCAAACACCGTTAAGATCAAGCTGGTTTCAACAGCTGACACAGGTTACTTTTATGTAGCCAAAAAGAATTCGCGCACATTGACAGAAAAGCTCACACTGAAAAAGTATGATCCTGTTGTACGTAAGCACGTAGAATTCAAAGAATCCAAAATCAAGTAAGGTTTCTTTTTGAAATCTGATTGATGGGAAAAAATTAAACCCCGCCGAAAGGCGGGGTTTTTTAGTGGGCAGTTCAACCCAGCTAGAAGAGGCCACTCTAACGCTAGGTTGAACTTGCCCGACCTACGGACCCAGGAAGTTGCGGCGGACCTGAGAAAACTCCGTAGGAATTTGCGGGTTCTTAATCGAACCGCTTGCATTTTACCTACACTCAAGCATTGAGTTTTCCAACCAATTACGACCAATCACAGCCCAATTTCATCAGCTATGTTAAACACTTAACCTTAACACGTCTCGTTAAGGTTGCCTGTTAACGCTAAGGGGTAACCTTGATAGATAAAGCTTTATCGGTTTAGCCTTCTTAAGCGCGATTCTAGTGCCCCATCCCAGCCCACAACTCTTCAAGAAGTCAGCCAAATGTCCCCTCTAGAGAATGTTCCTACATTACAGACCGAGCGCTTGATCCTTAGGTGTCCGCAAGAGTCGGACATGCATGCCTACATAGAGTTTTACAGCGACGCAGAGGCATCCCACTTCTACGGAGGCCCCTTAAGCGAAATTGGCGCGTGGAGCGCACTTGCTAAGAACATCGGTCATTGGGTTCTTCGTGGATTTGGTCTGTGGACGATTGTGCGTCGTGACACCAATGAAGTTATCGGAGCATGCGGACTTGCAGCTCCCCAAGGTTGGCCAAGACGAGAGCTAACCTGGTGGATTTTGCCGGAAGCTCGTAAGCAGGGATTTGCGAAGGAAGCATCATTAGCCACGATTCAATTCGGCTACGAGCAACTGGGCTGGGATTTAGTTGAAACGCACATGGACGATAAGAATGTTGCCGCCCGCGCACTTACTTTGTCACTTGGTGGTAAAAAAATCGCGCGAGAGCTGTTTCCAGACGGACAGTCGCGCGACATATTTCAATTTCCAGACAAGCAAGAAGTTTAGGCGGCATCGTAAACGATGCGATTGCGGCCTTCCCGCTTTGCACGGTAAAGCGCAATGTCGGCACGTTTCAGCATTTGGTCCGGTGTGTCGTCAGGTAGCTCATTGATTGAAATACCAACGCTCACCGTTATATCCAACGGCACCGTAATACCGGTATCAAACGGCTCACTTGCAATCGCATTGCGAATACGCTCAGCAATGTTCTTTGCGCGGTGCAAATCAGCGCCGGGCATCATCACCACAAATTCTTCGCCGCCATAACGGCAAGCTAAATCCACCCCACGAATGTTGCGCTGCAGGCGACTTGAAAATTCTCTAAGAACTTCATCTCCGGCGGCATGGCCGTGGGTATCATTGACTGATTTGAAGAAGTCGATGTCTAACATCATCAAGCCAAGGCTTTTGTTGCCTTCGCGGGCTTTATCCATTTGAACGCACATATGGCGGTCAAAATACCGACGATTATAAAGACCGGTAAGGCCATCAATAACAGCCATAGCAACAGTGCTCGAAAGACTTTTGCGCAATTCCGATGAATAGCGATAACGCCGCACTTGCGTGCGAACCCGCGCCGCAAGTTCGTTGCGTTCAACGGGACGCAAAATGAAGTCGTTCACCCCAAGCTCCAAACCGCGCACTACTTTTGGCTTGTCGGGAATGTCGGCCACCAGAATAATAGGGAGGTTTTTTGAATGCTCCAAGGTTCGAATTTGCGAGCAAACCCGCAGCGGATCAATGCCCTCAAGCGCCATACTGACGATAACAAGTTCAAAATCCGATTCCGCCAGCCGAAAAGCAACATCCTCTGGTGTCGTTAAATGAGTGACGTCGTGCTCTTGATCCAGTGTTTCCATTAACCGTCGCGCATTATGAGCATCAGAATCAACCAGCAGAATTTTGCCGCCTTCCGCATTCACACCTGCGGTCATGTCGATAATATCTTCAATAGCGATGGCTTGGCCTGTAATCGCGCGTGCGCGCAATTCATCCGTTAGACTTTTAAGGCGAGCCAAGCTTTTGACCCGTGCCATAAGCTGCACATCATCTACTGGCTTGGTCAAGAAATCGTCAGCACCAGCTTCCAAGCCCCGAACCTTGTCCGAAGGTTGATCCAGCGCGGTCACCATGACAATTGGGATATGTTGCGTTTTTGGATCCGTCTTAAGCCGTTGGCAAGTCTCAAACCCATCCATCTCCGGCATCATAACGTCCAGAAGAACCAGATCGCATTCACCGCGCTTACAAATCTCAATAGCGTCGGCGCCATTGCTGGCTTCCAACACATCAAAATACTCAGCCGTAAGCCGAGCAGAAAGCAGTTTTACATTTGTTGGAATATCATCAACAACCAGAACTCGTGCCGTCATGATTACGCCCCACCCCCAGCCGGCTTACTTACCCGGCCCAATAAAATTTTCAATCGTTTCTAAGAAATGCGGCAGCGAAATCGGCTTCGAAATATAGCCTTCGCATCCACCTTCAAGAATTCGTTCTTCGTCACCCTTCATGGCAAACGCAGTTACCGCGATTACCGGAATATGGGCCAGCTCATCATTTTCTTTAATCCACTTGGTTACCACCAACCCAGAAACCTCGGGCAGTTGGATATCCATTAAGATCAAATCTGGATGGTGCTCTTTGGCTATATCTAGCGCATCAAGACCATTCCGTGTTTGTATCGTGCGATAGCCACGTGATTCCAACAAATCGTTGAACAGCTTCATGTTCAGCTCGTTATCTTCAACGATCATCACCGTTTTTGACATAGTTCCCCGGTTGAATTGTTCACATGACTTCTCGAATTTGAGATGAATTTGATTTAACATCAAATATCTTACGAAAGACGTAATAGGACCCAAATAGATGAGCCTTGTTTCTGAAAGCTTTGTGGACGAAATCGCCAATGCCTGCCTAAGCCACCTCGTCAGTGAGCCCGACCTTCTGGGCCAGTTTATGGCCGAAACCGGTATCTCGGCTGATGAAATTAGGCTAGGCGTGGATGATCAGATCAAAACCGGTCTGTTCGATTTTTTCGCCCACAATGAACCAGCAATGCTGGCGGTATGTGCAAATGCACAAATATCGAGCGAGCAGTTTATGCGCGCTTATTACAAACTCAATCCAGGTGGATAACAGTGATGGCTAAGGCCTGATGGCGTCGCTTTGCAAGGAATGTGGGCACCAACAGATTGAGAAAAACTTCTCACGCTGCCCCTCGTGCATGTCTCGACGCACCATCACTCACCCTGAGCTTGCCAAACTCACCATTGCGCATGTGGACTGCGATTCTTTTTATGCTTCTGTGGAAAAGCGCGATAACCCTGAACTGCGCGACAAGCCCGTAATTGTTGGCGGTGGTCAACGCGGCGTAGTTTCAACATGTTGCTACATTGCCCGCATGAGCGGTGTGCGGTCTGCAATGCCCGCATTTCAAGCAAAACGTCTCTGTCCACAAGCCGTATTTGTACGCCCGCGCATGGCCGAATATGTAAAAGCCAGCAAACTTATCCGCGAAGAATTCGATAAACTCACCCCTTCTGTAGAGCCGCTGAGCATCGACGAGGCATTCTTAGACCTTACAGGCACCGAAAAACTACATCATGGCTCACCGGCACAGAGCCTTGCTCGGCTCGCCCGGGAAGTTGAGAAAAATGTTGGGGTCACCATTTCGATCGGTTTATCCCACAATAAATTTTTAGCCAAAATTGCATCTGACCTTGATAAGCCACGCGGCATGGCCCTGATCGGTGAAGAAGAAACCACCACATTCCTCGCCGATAAGCCTGTCACCATTATTTACGGCATTGGCAAAAAATTCGGAGAACGGTTGGAACGCGATGGCATCACCCGGATTGGTCAATTGCAAGAAATGGAACTCAAAGATTTGGCCGGACGCTATGGCGAAATTGGCGGGCGACTATACTATTTGGCGCGAGGGCAAGATAAGCGCATTGTCAAAAGATCAAAAGGCGTCAAATCCGTTTCCAACGAAACCACTTTCTTCAAAGATATAAATGATTTTGACGAACTTTCTAAAGTGATGCTTCGACTAGCAGAAGAAGTATCCGCCCGACTAAAAACTAAAGACTTGGCAGGCGACACGATCACCATAAAGCTAAAAACCGCAGGCTTTACGACACGTACCAGGCGGCGGCAATTGCTCTCACCTACTCAGTTCGCCCACACCATTTATGAAACCGGCCAGTCAATGCTGGAAAAAGAAGTCGGTATGACAAGTTTTCGCTTGATTGGCATCGGTGTTTCGGGTCTTTGCAAGGCGCCGACAAATGATCCCGTAGATTTGATCGATCCCAAAATTGCGCGCAAAGCTGCCGCAGAACGGGCGATGGATAAAGTTCGTGATCGATTTGGTAAAAAGGCCGTTTTACGAGGCAAGTTGATGAGCGCCAAAAAAGATGTACGTAATGAAGATAGTGATTCTCAGAAACCAGATTAGATATTAGGCGCACTCAATGTCTCCAGAAAAAAAACTTGCCGAGCTGGGATTTCAATTACCAGCACCAATCGCACCGCTAGCCAGCTATGTGCCTGTTCAACGAACGGGGAACTTACTTCACATATCAGGGCAATTGCCCTTAGATAGTGATGGGTTGAGAAAAGGACAGCTTGGGGACAATGTCGGCGTTGAAGAAGCCCAAAAGGCAGCCCAACTTTGCGCACTCAACATTCTGGGCCAAATCAAGTCCAGCGCCAATGTTGACCTGGGCGATATCAAACAATTCATCAAACTGAGCATTTTTGTTGCGTCAACGGATGACTTTTTCGAACATCATCTCGTGGCCAACGGGGCCTCTGATCTGATTGGCGAAGTGTTTGGCGACAAAGGCAAGCACGCACGGGCCGCGGTTGGCGTTCCCTCTTTACCATTAGGCGCGGTCGTTGAAATCGAAGCCATCGTAGAAGTTTTCAACTAATGAATGCGTTAGAAGCCGCGTTTGCCCAACCTATTGCCCATCGTGGACTTCACGATGTTGAGCAGGGCGTAATCGAGAACAGCAAATCTGCTTTTGTGGCAGCAATTGAAGCTGGTTTTGGAATTGAATGTGACATTCAGCTCACGGGCGATGATCAACCGGTGGTTTTTCATGACTATGTGTTGGATCGCTTGACGGCGCAAAAAGGGAAGCTCACGGCACTTAGTTTCGATCAATTGTCGCGCATTCCGCTTGGCGGGACTGCAGATCGCACCATGCATTTTTCAGAATTGCTCACACTCGTGGACGGAAACGCGCCGCTGATTGTGGAACTAAAATCACAAGGAAAGCGCAATCCAATGATTGCGAAAGCTGTTATCAAGACGGCGCAAGGTTACAAAGGCGCATTGGTTTTCAAGAGTTTTGATGCAGGCATTCTCTATCAAATGCGAAGACTGGGTGCCACTTGGCCGTTAGGCATCGTCGTCAAGGAGAAGGATTATAATCCGGTAACTTGGCTCGCAGCAATTGTATCACGTCATTTGATGCACTATCCGTGGACACGTTTTGAGTTCATATCCTGCAAAGTAATTGATCTGAAATTGCCGATGGTTCGTTTCTTTAGGGCAATGGGGAAAAAGACCATGACGTGGACGATAAAGTCCAAGGCTGAAGTCGAACTGGCGCGCTTAGGTGCTGACCAAATAGTTTTCGAAGCAGATGCCGTCAAAGAACTACAAAAAAGGCCAATGTGACTGAACAAGACAATGCCATTATTGCCAAAACTTTCGGCTCTGCCGCCGAAATTGGCGAAGCGGATTGGCAAGCCTGCGCTGGTGATCAGAACCCTTTCGTTCAATATGCATTTTTTGACGCATTAGAGCGCTCGGGAAGTGCAAGCTCCCTCACCGGCTGGCATCCGCAACATATTGGTTTGATTGACGAAGCTCAGAACATTTCTGCCATCATGCCTGCCTATATCAAATCGCACTCCCAAGGCGAATATGTATTCGACCACGCTTGGGCGGATGCCTATGCGCGTGCCGGCGGCAACTATTATCCAAAGCTGCAAATTTCGATCCCCTTTACGCCCGCCTCTGCGCCCAAATTGCTGATCAGGGACGGTGTGGACGAAAATATTGTCACAGCCCTGCCCGATGCAGCTGCATCCGCAACGATTCAATTGGGGTGTTCCTCTGCCCACGCAACGTTTTTGTCGCTTGAAGAACTCAACATTTTCAAAGCCAAAGGCTGGCTAGAGCGCAACGACCAACAGTTCCACTGGACCAACCGCGACTATTCAACATTCGACGATTTTCTAGCTGACCTAACATCAAGAAAGCGCAAAGCGATCCGTAAAGAACGCAGCGCCGCGTTGCAAAATAACGGGCTCAAGATCGTTTGGAAAACGGGCGCAGAAATAACCGAGCACGACTGGGATCATTTTTTCGAGTTTTATCAAGATACCGGCGCCCGCAAATGGGGCACACCCTATCTAAACCGCACATTCTTCTCAATGATTGGCGAAACGATGGCCGATCAGATATTGCTGATGTTCGCTATGGACGGTGAGACACCAATCGCTGGCGCACTCAATTTCATTGGCAAAGATACATTGTTTGGCCGCTATTGGGGCTGCAATCAAAACGTGCCGTTTTTGCATTTTGAGCTTTGTTACTACCAAGCGATCGATTTCGCGATTGAACGTAAATTGTTACGGGTCGAGGCCGGGGCACAAGGTGGCCACAAACTGGCGCGAGGTTATGAGCCGGTGACGACCTATTCAGCCCACTACATCGCCCACCCAACCTTTAGAGAAGCGATTGAGGACTATCTGGTCAATGAGCGCGAGCATGTGGCGTTGGACCAAGCTGAGCTTTCAGACTACACGCCGTTTAAACAGCGCAGCGATTGATTTGACCAATTGACAAACTGATATGATATCTGCACCCCTAGAATTCGACCCAAAGATTTGAATTCACCCTAGTTCAGCGAGCAGTTATTGATGACCGGCAGATACGATCCCAACAACATATTTACGAAAATCATTTCAGGCGATATTCCAAGCCACAACGTCTATGAGGACGAAATCTGTATTTCAATCATGGACATCATGCCTGAAAGCAAAGGGCATGTTTTGGTAATTCCCAAAGCCGGAGCTCGCAACTTGATCGACGTAGATCCTGCCGATCTAGCGGAATTGATAAAGCGCGTTCAAAAGATTGCGGTCGCGGTCAAAAAGACAATGCACGCCGATGGCATTTTGCTGCGCCAATCAAGCGAAGAAGTTGCCGGACAAACGGTTTATCACCTGCACTTCCACATTATCCCTTGTTATGCGGGAAAGCAAAACAACAAACACGTGACCAATGCAACAATGAATGAAGAACTGGCTGAAACGGCAGCGCTAATAAAAGCGGCAATATAAAAAAGAAAGGCCGGTCAATTGACCGGCCCATTATTCCTAGCTCTTTTCAGAACTCTTTCTCGATTTTCGCGGCGTTGAAGGCACCCTCGCACTTTTTGAGGGTGCTTTTTTAGTGGCCGTTTTTGTGATTGCCTTGCGCTTTTCTGGGCCAGTGATCGCTTTTGGCTTTGCAGGTCTTGGCGGCAAGAATTTAAGCACGAGCTCATCTGCTCCACGCTTCACATCCACTTTTACGGTGCCACCGTTCTGCAGCTTGCCGAACAGCAATTCATCAGCCAGCGGCTTTTTGATGTGCTCTTGGATAACACGTCCCAAAGGTCGCGCTCCCATTTGCTCGTCATAGCCGCGTGTTGCAATCCACTTGTTCGCAGCAGGTGTCAGCTCGATCAACACATCACGCTCACCTAATTGGGCTTCAAGCTGAATTACGAACTTCTGAACAACCTGCGAAACAACTTTACCCGGCAATGCCCCAAACGAAATGATCGCATCTAAACGGTTGCGGAATTCTGGGGTAAAGATCGTTTTTAACGCCTCCTCATCATCCCCAGTACGTCGATTGTTCGTAAAGCCAACCGGCGCACGCGCCATGTCTGCGGCCCCTGCATTGGATGTCATGATCAAAATGACGTTGCGGAACATGATTTCCTTGCCATTGTGATCTGTTAGCTTGCCGTGATCCATAACCTGCAACAAAATATTGAACAGGTCAGGATGCGCTTTTTCAATTTCATCAAGCAGCACCACGCAATGCGGATTTTGATCCACACCATCGGTTAACAATCCACCTTGATCAAATCCGACATATCCCGGGGGCGCACCAATCAAACGCGATACGGTGTGCCGTTCCATATATTCGGACATATCAAAACGCAGCAGTTCAACACCCAAAGTGTCCGCCAACTGCTTGGCAACTTCAGTTTTACCAACACCAGTTGGGCCGGTGAACAAGTAAGAGCCAATTGGCTTTTCAGGCTCCCGCAACCCGGCACGAGCAAGTTTGATCGCTGAGGACAGCGCACCAATCGCCGCATCCTGGCCAAAAACCACACGCTTGAGGTTATCTTCTAGACCAGACAATAGTTCAGTATCTGATTTTGAAACCGATTTGGGAGGAATGCGGGCCATCGTTGCAATGGTTGCTTCAATTTCTTCCACACCAATGATCTTTTTGCGGTCTTTTTCGGGCAACAGTCGTTGCGCCGCACCCGACTCGTCAACAACATCAATCGCCTTATCTGGAAGCTTGCGATCATTGATGTAACGTGCGGATAGCTCAACGGCAGATTTTATCGCGTCGTTGGTATATTCCACATCATGATATTTCTCATAATAGGGTTTAAGCCCCTTCATGATGTCAATCGCGTCCGGCACACTCGGCTCGGCCACATCAATTTTTTGGAAGCGACGCACAAGCGCACGATCTTTTTCAAAGAACTGACGGTATTCTTTGTAAGTTGTTGACCCAATACAACGAATTTCGCCTGAAGCAAGGGCAGGTTTCAAAAGGTTCGACGCATCAAGTGCCCCGCCCGACGTCGCACCTGCACCAATTACAGTGTGGATTTCATCAATAAACAAAATGCTATCTGGCTCTTTTTCAAGCGCTTTAACAACTGATTTCAAACGCTCTTCAAAATCGCCACGATATCGCGTTCCCGCCAATAGCGAACCCATATCAAGCGAATAGATAACAGCAGGTTTTAAAACCTCAGGCACATCATCTTCAATAATACGCTTGGCCAAACCTTCGGCGATTGCCGTTTTGCCAACACCCGGATCGCCCACATAAAGTGGGTTGTTTTTTGAACGACGGCATAGCACTTGAATTGTGCGTTTCAATTCAGATGCTCGCCCGATCAGCGGATCGATTTTACCAGCTTCGGCTTTGGCGTTCAGATTAACGCAAAACTCGTCTAACGGAGACTTGCCAGCGCTATCTGGCGTTTCGCCCTCTTCTTGAGCGCCGTTTAGTGGCCGCGTTTCCGTAACACCAGATTTGGAAATCCCGTGAGAAATGTAATTTACCGCATCAAGACGCGTCATATCTTGCTGCTCTAGGAAATAAGCCGCGTGGCTTTCCCGCTCAGCAAAAATCGCTACAAGCACATTTGCCCCGGTGACTTCATCCCGCCCAGACGATTGAACATGAATAACGGCGCGTTGGATCACCCGCTGGAATGCGGCTGTTGGCGTCGATTCGACATCGCCATCAACAACAAGACTGGACAATTCATCTTGAATGAACTCTTCCAAATCCTGACGAAGTGCTTCTCGATCAACTTCACAGGCATCCAAAACGGCGATTGCATCATCGTCTTCGGTCAAAGCAAGTAGCAAATGTTCAAGCGTGGCCATTTCATGGGCGTGTTCACGAGCCAAGTTCATGGCATTGTGCAACGCCTTTTCTAATCCACGTGAGAATGAGGGCATAGCTGGTTCCTACTGTTTTTCCATAATGCACTGTAACGGGTGCTGGTTCTTTTTGGCCGCGTCCATGACCTGTGTTACTTTTGTTTCTGCCACTTCGTACGGAAAGATACCGCACTCCCCCACGCCATGGTTATGGACATGCATTGTGATCGAAACAGCTTCATCTTGATTTTTATTGAAGACTTGCTGCAAAACAGCAATCACAAACTCCATTGGCGTATAATCATCGTTCAACAACAAAACACGGTACAGCGCTGGTTTTTTGGTCTTTGCCCGCGTCTTGGTCGCAATTCCAATACCATCATCAGAATCGTCGTCATTCTGATCGTCTGAAGATTGCTCAATTTTAGTCATATCGATCATGGTCAAATCAGTGTCGTTCTTTGTTAGTGAATCTAGATTTCATTATGTAAGCAAATTAAGGCCAATGTTAAGACCCTTTGGGTCGAATTTTGTCATCACAAGTTCGCTACCTGCCAATTTGATGCCGATTTAGTTTTTCAAAAAATTCCAAAACAATTTTACGCATTCGTAAGAACACTTCGATATTTATTCAATGTGTAGAGTTTTCTGCTTCCATCGTTAATTAACGTTAAGCAGAACGTGTGTGTAGAGTACGGGCCTGCGTATTGGCCCGATTTGTTTTGGAGTACAGGGTGGACATCCTCTCTGAGTTGAACGGGCATCGCCGTTTCGTGACGCTTTTTGTTGCGTCTTTGAGTATTGTGCTTGCGTCATTTTTTATGCCGAGCACTGCAGACGCGGCTAGTTTACGTAAATATGCTGGAATTGTTGTCGACGCCAAAACAGGCAAGACATTATATTCCTCTGGAGCCGATGCAAAACGCTACCCAGCGTCAGTTGCAAAGGTGATGACGCTTTATGTTCTTTTTGAAGAACTAGCGGCCGGGCGCCTAAAACTGAATTCTAGATTAAAAGTATCCAAATATGCTTCTGGTGCAGAGCCTACAAAACTGTATTTGAAAGCGGGCAGCACAATTGCCGTTTCCGACGCGATTAAGGCGCTGGTGACGAAGTCCGCAAACGATGTGGCGCGCGTTATCGCTGAAAACATTTCAGGCACCGAAGGCAAATTCGCTATCCGCATGACGAAAACCGCCCGCGCGCTTGGTATGTCGCGCACCACATATAAGAACGCATCTGGACTGCCAAACAGCAAACAAGTTACCACCGTGCGCGATCAAGCACGGCTGGGGATGGCTGTTTTCCAACACTTCCCCGAATATTTCAAATATTTCAAAACCCGCTCATTCCGCTATCGCGGCAAAACCTATGCCAACCACAATAGACTTTTGGGAAGCGTAAAAGGCGTCGATGGGTTCAAAACCGGATATATCCGCGCAGCTGGCTTTAATCTGCTTACATCTGCACGCGCCGGAAATCGTCACATCATCGTTGTAGGCTTTGGCTTTAACAAAAGCGCCTCACGCAATGCCAAAGTGGCGTCGTTGGTCAAAAAATACCTGCCAAAAGCGCGCAAAGGCAGCTATTGGAAACAAGCAGCTATTGCAAAGCCCCGAGGGTCCAACTCGCGTGCATCTGTTATTGCTGTCGCCGTCGCGTTAAAAGGCACGCCCCCTCCACGTCCAAGGCACCTTGGTGGCGGTAAAACACCATCAGTTCCAGCACCTATCGTTTTAGCTGAAGTGCCTATACCAGTTACACCTGCGCCTCCTCAGCTCGTTCCAGAACCAATTGAGCCTGTAAAACAACAAGAGATTGTCGTTGCTTCAATTGAGCCAGCGCTCATTGCCCCTATGCCGCCAAAGCGCCCAATCGACTTATTGGCGGGAACTGGCGCGAAGCCATTGGGTGTAATCGCTGTTAACGCACAAGCAGAACCTGCTCAGTTGTTGCCTCAACGCCAACCCCTAGACCAAGCAAGTGGATTTCAGCCACTCAATCTCTTGGGTAACTTGATCAATCGCAATAAGCCCTCAACTGGTTCTGCGCCTGTGCCACCAAAAGGTCTAATACCTCCAAGTGATATTGGCGACCCACTAACAACGAGCAGCATCGTTCGCACTTCGGCGCTTGAAAACACCCCCGCAATTTGGGTTGTACAAGTCGGCGCGGCGAAAAATCAGAAAAAAGCAGACATGCTTTTGACAAAAGCCAACGGGCAGCTCGCAATTTTAAACGACTATCGGCCATCAGTGCAAAGCGTTTCCCGCAACGGTCAAGAGTTTTACCGTGCGCGTTTCGTCGGCTTCACCAACAGTGCTGAAGCGACATTGGCCTGTGACGCCCTGAAGGAAAAGAACATCAGCTGCTTGGCCCTACCGAGCTAGATAATTCAACGCATGAGTAAGTGTATCGGAGTAACTCAATGCAAAACTTGGACCATCTAAAAGAGTTGGCTAATTTTGAGCCCAAATCAGAACTCGCGTCAAAAGATGAGAGTGTTCGTAAATCTGCGCTGTTGCGTATAGCGAAAAATGTCGCGGAGCGTAGCCAGGGCAAAACTGTAGCTGAAATGCTCAATTCTGTGATGGCGCTTTCATCACGCACGCGACGTGTTTTGCAAGACCGTACACATATCGAGCTTGATGTTTTTAATGCCAACGGTTCACGCGCCGTATTGATAGAGTTCGGTGATCAAAACAAAAACTAACCCGTTTGGGTTAGTTGGCAGCAACATGTTCAAACGCTGCATTTTCTCGAACCCGTGCCCGCCATTCTTCGCGTCTGGCGCGCCGCTCTTCAATACGCTCACGAACAGGTAAGTTCAAAATATCGACCAATCGACGATATTCCTGTCTTGCGCTAATTTGGGAAACCCCGCCTCCAGCCAATACGTCATCGCTTGCCGGATCAAATACGGTTAGGCCTGACGAAAACAGCGATCTAAAGGCGACACGTTCCGCAATGCCGTCCGCCATGCGACAACCCAAACGATCAGAAATACGGCCAATCGCTGATTGAACATTTCGCATGTTACGTGAGGATAAAGATGCAATCCGGTTGCGCACGATCACCCAATCAATCGTTTTACCATCCAAAGCCAAACGCTCCTTACGCGATTGCTGCACCAAACGGGCATAATGGTTGATTGAGCGAATTTCCAATGTCACCGGATCAATATCCGCCAACACGTCAAGATCGATCAAACTATCGTTTACCGGTGTCACCAACGTGTCGGCCAACGCGTGACTAAGCCTTGTCAGGTGCGTATCAAACCCCGGCGTGTCCACAATAAGAAAATCAGCATGTTTCTCAACTTCACCAACAGCTTGGCGAAATAGGGTGAATTCAATCCTATTTCGTTCTGATTGGCTGTCCGATTTTGCAATCGGCAGATGATAATGAGTTGTATGCGGAATGCGAACGCCATGCTTGCGCGCCCAATTGCGGCGGTTCTTTACATAGTGGGTGAATGTTTGTTGGCGACTGTCCGTATCGATGGTCGCAACATTGTAGCCTTGGTAGAGCAGTTGGATAGCAAGATGAAACGCTGTTGTCGTTTTACCAGACCCACCCTTTTCATTGCCCAACACAATTAAATGCGCACCAGACCGTTCAGCCATTAACATTCCCTCGGTTCCCAACGCAGTATTGTCTATTCCTTACGCCGACAACAAGACAGATTTTTAAGTTAATGAAATCTAACTTAATAGATGAGGTAAACGCGTTAAATTAATCCTAACGCTGCCAACTCTTGCGCCATCTCCGCTGGAGGACTTTCCCCGTCTGTGGAAACAACCAAATCATTGGGCGCATCTTCGGGCTTTAAATAGCGCCATCCTTGAAATGGACGTTTAGGCTGCGGCGCGGTTGGAATAAGGGTTTGGTCGATTACAATATCGCAAAATCCTCGTCCTTCGCCGTCCGTCCCCGCTTCCAAATCAACGATCACTTGCCGACATTGGATTTTGCCTGCGAACACCCAATAAATTGAACCACCCGCAATCAATTCATCGCGTCGTTTGGGCATCATGCGCGTTCGATGCCAAGCATGGCCATCTGGGCGACCTACGCCGCTGGCCAAAACGCCCGCACGATAAGCCGCTAAACTTTGGATAGATGTCGTACCAACTGACAATTTGATGAGATGAATCATAATTTCAAATTTACACCCGATTTTTGAAACAACTGCGAACAAGAAAACTCTGTTCCCATAACAAAGAACTTGAGTGCCTTACCAAAAGAAAGGGGCGCTGATCAAATCTGATCGCGCCCCATCTATAACTATCGTGTCACTTAATCTTAATAGGCTAAGCGCCGACTATGACTGATACAAGTAGTCCGACTGACAGCAGACAAATGAATGTCCAACTTGCTGCCCGCCAGCACACCGCCTTTGATTGGCTACGCATGCAGTCTCCTTTAATCTGTTTCACCCCTCTCGCTTCGCTCAAAAGCGCAACAAGAACATTAACAGATAATTAAAAAGATTGGACTTGGCAACCCATAGCGTCAGTTTGTGGATATATGTGCATAACTAAAGTTAGAACGCTGGATTAAAACAAACCAAATGCCAACGCAGCAAGCGACAAAAACGCAAAGAAACCAACAACATCCGTAACCGTTGTTACAAACGCGGTTGAAGCAATCGCTGGGTCAATATTGACCCTATCCAAGGCGAGCGGAATAAGAATTCCAGAAACACCAGCGGCAAACATGTTCACCACCATCGCCACGGCAATTACGCCGCCAAGCAAGAAGTTGCCAAACCAAACCGTTGCAACAATTCCGATAATAACCGCGAATATGCCCCCGTTCAGCGCGCCAACTAGAATTTCACGAGTAATAAGCCTGCGAATATTAAAGCGATCCAATTGTTTGGTCGAAAGCGCACGAACGGTGACCGTCATCGCTTGGGTGCCGGCATTGCCGCCCATGGATGCTACAATCGGCATCAACACCGCCAACGCCACCATTTGAGAAATCGTCGCATCAAACATGCCAATCACCATTGACGCCAACACCGCGGTGACCAAATTGACCATCAACCACGTCACCCGGCTTCTAAGCGCGTCCCACACATTGTCTGAAACTTCCTCGTCGCCAACACCGGCCAAGCGCTTGATGTCTTCACCAGCCTCTTCTTGGATCACATCAACAATGTCATCAATCGTCAGCACGCCAACCATGCGACGAGATTCGTCCACAACGGCCAGTTCAACCAAATCATATCGTTCGAACAGGTGTGCTGCCTCTTCCTGGTCCTCTTCAGCTGCGACATTAATAACGCTGTTATTCATTATAGCTTCGATGGTTTCAGGACGTTTAGCGCGCAACATGCGGTCCAAAGCGAGCGTGCCCAACAAGTTATAGGACGGGTCCACTACATAAATTTGATAAAAATCGTCAGGCAGATCCGTTGAATCCCGCATATAATCGATTGTCTGGCCAATCGTCCAAAATGGCGGAATGGCAATGAACTCGGTCTGCATCCGCCGACCAGCAGTGTCATCCGGGAAATCAAGACTACGGCGCAGCGCCAAGCGCTCAAAGGTCGGCAATTTAGAAAGAATGTCGGCCTGATCAGCGCCTTCAATATCCTCAAGGATATAGACTGCATCATCACTGTCCAGCTCATGCACACCCTTGGCAATTTCTGCGTTGGGCAAAATATGCATAAGTTCAAGACGAATAGCATCTTCAACTTCGGTAAGTGCAGAATAATCAAATGCTTCGCCCAAAAGCATGATCAAGCCTAGCCGATCAGACGATGACAAGACCTCAAGAACATCCCCGACGTCCGAAGCATGGAGAGGCTCCATAAAGACTTTGACTTCTTCAGCATCTTCAATTGCGATCAGATCAACAATCTGATCGACCCAATCACTGCTGATTTGGCCAATTTCGTCTCGGAACTGCGGTATATCCAGACGCTCAGTGTCCAATTGTGCTGTCTGTCCACTATTATGAGCCATAGTCGCCTCCGCAAAAGGAATAATCACCGCGTTTACACAGGGTGTAACTAATTCGGTTATCGCTGGCTAGGCTAGAATGCCGAGTATCGCCCTAAAACAGCTTATTCATCTATCTCACGCTTCGCTCACAGCGAATTGAGCAGTCGTTATTTCAATTCCTGAAACTTTTGATGCAAAACAGTTCTGCAGCCAACGAGCTGCCGAACTTAATTCGGAAAACCTAAATCCCTCGGAGGATCAAATGTCTAAGTCAAAAACAGCAACAAGCCTACTCGTAGCATCTGCAATGGCTGCAGCAATCTCAACAGCTTCTTCAGTTGCCCCAGCTCACGCTGAAGGCGCAATGGAAAAATGTTTCGGTGTTTCAGTTGCAGGTAAAAACGATTGTGCAGCTGGCCCAGGTACAACATGTGCCGGCACATCAAAAGTTGACTACCAAGGCAATGCATGGACACTTGTTCCAGCTGGCCTTTGCGAAAACACAGATTTCTGGGCAAAAGTCCTTCCTGGCGATCGCGAAGGTTCTTTGTCTGAAATTAAGCGTGACATGGTCTAAGCTTAATACCTAATTCGATGTTTGGGCGACATTTGTTGCCCAAACATCCCCCAAAATTATCTTTGAGGGTCGATTGATGATGGATAAATATTTCGGCGTTGGTGTCGGTTTTAAACCAGAACATTTCAAAGATATCATGCAAGGCCAACCGGATTTGGGCTTTTTTGAAGTCCATGCCGAAAATTATATGGGCGATGGCGGTGCCCCGCACAGAATGCTTGGTGCATTGCGCGAAAACTACCAACTCAGCGTTCATGGTGTCGGCCTGTCTCTTGGGACAATGGGCAATCTAGACCAAACCCATCTTCATCGACTTAAAGACGTGGTTGATCGCTATCAGCCTGCGCTCGTTTCAGAGCATCTGGCGTGGTCAAGTCACGACGAAGCCAAAAACCTATTATTTTTGAACGACCTCCTGCCCATTCCCTATACAGCGCAAACGCTTGATCGGGTGGTGGAGCATGTGGATCAGGTACAAACAACCCTTGGTCGGCAAATTCTTGTCGAGAACCCATCGACATATGTTGCTTTCAGCGAAACCCAGATGAGCGAGATCGATTTCATCACCCAAATGCAAAGCCGCACAGGTTGCGGGCTGATTCTAGACGTCAACAATGTCTATATTTCTGCGAACAACCAAAACATGGATGCATTCGAATATCTTGACGCCTTCCCAACCCATGCGGTTGGCGAAATCCACCTTGCCGGACACGCAGAAGATCTGGACGATGAAGGCAAACGTTTGTTGATCGATGCGCATGATCGCAAAGTCGCACCCGATGTGTGGACCTTATATCAGCACGTTATCGCCAAAACAGGCGAAAAAACAACGCTCATTGAGTGGGATAACGATGTTCCCGATTGGCCTACGCTTTATCAAGAGGCGTTAGATGCGAAATCATTGATGGCGAAGTCAGGGGCCAAAACCCATGCAGCAGAATAACACCTCTTTTTCCCAAACAGAATTCGCTTCGAGCCTTTTTAACGCTGAAGCCCCCCTTCCCGCCGGCATTGTAAACCCTGACGGTATTGCCGCACCAAAACGCTTTAGCGTTTACAAGAACAACGTCATCGTTAGTTATCTTGAGGCGTTGGCAGCCGCATATCCGGCTTGCAAAAACCTGGTCGGCGAAGAGTTTTTCAACGCCATCGGTCATACCTATCTGAGCGAAGTACCGCCAGACTCGCAACTTATGATTCTTTTCGGAAAAGGTTTTGCTGAGTTTTTGCTTGAATACCCCCCGGCACAACAAATTCCGTTCTTGCCAGATATCGCACGATTGGAACGCGCTTGGCGCCTCGCCTATCATAGCGCAGACACTTACCCGATCACCCCTGAAAAACTAGCCGTATTACCGCAAGACCAGTTGGGTGAAGCAACCATCGAGTTCTTACCCTCATTTGCAATTGTTGCTTCTAATTTCCCAGTGTTCAGCATTTGGGATGCCGCATCCAACATGCAGCCATTGGACGATGTGGACCCAACCCAATCTCAAGCAGCAATAATCGTGCGCCCAGAAATTGATGTTCTTGTTCATTTGTTGCCAGCCCAATTTATTGAGCCAATTAATGCGCTCAAATCGGGTAAAACCATCGGCGAGTCGGCTGAGATTGGCTTGAACAATGATGATAGTTTCGACTTTTCTGGCCTTTTCACACTCCTTATTCAAACCGGCTCAATAGCCGAAATAAAAATCTCTAATGGGGGAAAATAACATGTTGGCTACCATTTTCGGGCGGTTTGAAAGACTGCACATGTTCGGCATGCCAGGCGCGTTAATCGCATCAGCTGCCCTTTTGTGGGTTCGTTTCTTTTTAGGACTACCCTACTGGAATTCAGGCTGGACCAAGTGGTCACAATTCCCGATTAGCGTGAACTCATCCGCAAAATATCTGTTTACTGAAGAATATAGACTTCACATATTCGGCGCTGAAATTCCCTTCCCGGCCCCAGAATTGCTCGCCTATTTCGCAGGTCTTGGTGAAGTAATACTGCCAGTGTTTCTCATCGCTGGGTTATTCTCCAGATTTGCCGCGCTTGGACTTTTGGGCATGACCATTGTTATTCAACTTGTCTATCCTGGGGCATGGATGATCCACGGCAGTTGGGCACTTGCCGCGCTGTGCATCATCATTGTTGGACCGGGCATGTTTTCTATTGATGAAGGCGTGAGGCGCGTTCTTAAAATCAAATGAGGCAATAAAATCGGTGGTGGCCGCGACAATTTGCGGCCTCATCGTGCCAAACGTGCTCCAACTATGCTCTGATTTGACGAGACGTAAATTCTGTGCGCATTTCGTGTCAGGGAAACCAACAGGGCAAACCAATGAATAAAACAGTTATAGCAATCATCGCAACCATCGTCGTCGTTGGCGGCGGTTACTATATTTACGACAGCAATCAAAAAGCTGAACAAGCAAGCATTGCTGCTTCAGCAGCGCTTCAAGCAGAAAAAGAAGCGGCTGAAAAGGCTGCAATCGAAGCAGAAGCTGCCGCAATTGCCGCTGAAGAAGCTGCTCAAGAAGCAGCTGAAGAAGAAGCAAGGGCCGCTGCATTGGCACAAGCTGCCGAGGAGGCTGTCGCCAAAGCAGCAGCAGAAGCTGACGCCGCTGCGAAAGCGGCCGCTGAGGAAGCTGCAATGAAAGCTGCCGCTGAGGAAGCTGCCGCAAAACTTGCTGCGGAAAAAGCAGCCGCTGAAGCGAAAGCCGCCGCAGACGAAGCAGCTGTGAAGGCTGCTGCTGAAGAAGCCGCTGCAAAAGCTGCTGCTGAAGAAGCCGCCGCAAAGGCTGCTGCTGAAGAAGCCGCCGCAAAGGCTGCTGCTGAAGAAGCCGCTGCAAAGGCTGCTGCTGAAGAAGCCGCCGCAAAAGCTGCTGCTGAAGAAGCCGCTGCAAAGGCTGCTGCTGAAGAAGCCGCTGCAAAGGCTGCCGCCGAAGAAGCCGCTGCAAAGGCTGCCGCCGAAGAAGCCGCTGCAAAGGCTGC
>NZ_JBPOEU010000027.1:0-41306 GCF_051251695.1 Maritalea sp.
GGTCAAAGAGCCGCTCAGAATTTAGGCAAAAATAAAGGCGGTGGGTTCTGCAGAACCCACCGCCTAAGAAAGCGGCTACTTATTATTGTTTTGCCGCTCTTTGTTCTTTTGATTGCTTGTTAGCTACTCAGCTGCATCAACCTCTGGCTCGTTCCACCGCAAATGTGGTGAACGGGCAGCTTGTGTTTCATCCAATCGACGCATTGGCGCTTTCATCGGTGCGTTGACAAAACGGTCGATGTTGCCCGCTTTGGCATCCGTCATCAATTCACGCATTGTGCCAATGAACTCGTCCAACGTGTGTAAGCTTTCGCTCTCGGTTGGTTCAATCAACATCGCGCCATGCACTACCAATGGGAAATACATGGTCATGGGGTGATACCCCTCGTCAATCATCGCTTTGGCCAAATCAAGCGTTGAAACACCAGTGCCTTTTAGGCTGGCATCATCGAACAACACTTCATGCATACATGGCTGACCATCGTACGGTACGTTGAACATGTCTGACAGCTGGGCTTTCAGATAGTTCGCATTCAACACAGCATCACGGGCGGCTTGCGCCAGTCCGTCGGCACCGTGTGAAAGCTTGAACGTTAGCGCACGTACATACATGCCCATTTGACCGTGAAACGCTGACATGCGGCCAAGGTGGTCATCGCTACCATCTTGGTTTTCAACCAGTGAAGCTTTGTCGCCATCACGTTTTACATATGGCAGCGGCGCATATGGAGCCAACGCGTCAGACAACACAACCGGGCCAGCACCTGGTCCACCACCACCATGCGGTGTGGAGAAGGTTTTGTGCAAGTTGATGTGCATCGCATCGATGCCCAAATCACCCGGACGAACGACGCCCATAATGGCGTTGAAGTTCGCGCCATCACAATAGAAATATGCACCAGCTTCATGCACCGCATCAGCGATTTCAATCACGTCAGGCTCAAACAAACCGCATGTATTTGGGTTGGTCAGCATGATACCGGCAACATTTTCGTCCAAGGCGTCTTTTACCGCTTGAACATCAACTGTGCCATCTTTGCGTGCTGGAATTTCCTTCACTTTGTAGCCAAGGAATGCCGCGGTCGCTGGATTTGTGCCGTGTGCGCTCTCAGGCACAAGCACAAGGTTACGATGACTTTGGCCGCTTGCTTTGTGTGCAGCCTTGATCGCCATCATGCCGCACATTTCGCCATGCGCGCCAGCTTTTGGCGCCATTGCCACAGCGCCAGTGCCGGTCAATTCCATCAACCAACGGCCCAATTCTTCCATTAATTCAATCGCGCCTTGCACGGTTGATTGTGGTTGCAAGGGGTGAATGTCAGCAATGCCCGGAAGACGTGCCATTTTTTCATTTAGGCGCGGGTTATGCTTCATGGTGCATGAGCCAAGAGGGTAGAACCCAGCGTCGATTGAATAGTTCAACCGGCTCATGCGCACATAATGGCGCATGGATTGTGGTTCAGCTAAACCCGGCAAGTTGACCGGTGTTTGGCGCGCAAATTTACCCAGACGAGGCGCATAGTCTTTGTCTGTTGCCGGAAGATCGACACCTGTTTTATTGTGATCGCCTACTTCAAAGATCAATGGCTCTGAAGGGAGCAATGCGGAGCGGTTTGACTGGCTCACATTTGAGTTCACATTATCAACGTTTGTTGGACGGCCTTGATTATTCAACATCAGATGACCTCCTTCAATGCTGCGGCGAAGGCCGCAATGTCTGCATCACTTGTTAGCTCGGTCGCGGCGACAACAAGCAAGTTTTCCAACTCAGGCTTACCTGGCTCGAGCCGAGAAACCGGCACACCACCAAGCACACCTTTATCTGCCAACGCTTCAACAATCGGCGCCGCTGCTTTTGGCAAACGAAGCGTAAACTCGTTGAAATAATGCGCGTTCACCAACTCAACACCATCAATTGCTGAAAGCGCATCAGCGGTTTTATAGGCTTGTTGATGGCTGAGTGCAGCCATTTCACCAAGACCGCGTTGGCCAAGCAATGTCATGTGAATGGAAAACGCCAATGCACAAAGACCGGAGTTGGTACAAATATTTGATGTGGCTTTGTCGCGACGAATATGTTGCTCGCGGGTTGAAAGCGTTAGCACAAACCCGCGATTGCCTTCTGCGTCCACGGTTTCACCGCAAACACGACCCGGCATTTGCCGCACAAGGTTCGGGCGGGTCGCCATTAGACCAACATAGGGTCCACCAAAGGTCAAAGGATTGCCAATGGACTGGCCTTCGCCAACCACAATGTCGGCACCCTGCGCACCCGGAGACTCGATTGCACCCAGCGAAATTACCTCAGTGAAAACAGCGATCAACAGAGCGCCCTTTTCATGGGCTGCTTCAGCAATTGGGCGCAAGTCGCGCAAGTTGCCGTAAAAGTCTGGCGACTGCACCACAACAGCGGCTGTTGTGTCATCAATTTGAGCGATGATGTCTTCGTTCGCCGTTGGATCGGCTGGTAGGCAATGAAAGCCCTCATCATCACCCATATAGGTCGCAATAGTGTCGCGATATTGAGGGTGAAGACCGCCAGAGATGACAATACCCGGACGACGCTTAAGACGGCGCGCCATCAACACGGCTTCTACCGCGGCAGTTGATCCGTCATACATGGAGGCGTTTGCCACTTCCATGCCGGTTAGGTTTGCGACCTGTGTTTGAAATTCAAACAACATTTGCAACGTACCCTGAGAAATCTCAGGTTGGTACGGCGTGTAGGCGGTCAAAAACTCAGAACGCTGGATCAAATGATCAACGCTTGCTGGAACATGGTGGCGATACGCGCCTGCTCCCACGAAAAATGGCCCATCACCTGCCGCACGGTTCTTATTGGCGAACTTACGAATAGTTGCCTCGACGGCAAATTCAGGTTGGTGATCTGGCAAATCAAACGAAGCGTTGTTGAACACTTTGTTTGGCACTTTTGCGAACAGTTCATCGGATGATTGAATGCCAATGGCATCCATCATCTTTTTTCTGTCCCTATTTGAATGCGGGAGATAACGCATAGAATTACCCTTTAACTTTTAAGCTTGTGCGTGCGCTTTGTAGGCGTCTTCGTCCAACAAACCGTCAAGTTCGCTAGCATCATCAAGTTCGATTTTGAAAAACCAGCCATCTTTATCAGGGCTTGAATTTACAAGACCTGGCTCGTCCGCAAGCTTGTCGTTAACCGCTGTTACAGTGCCTGATGCAGGTGCGTAAATTTCTGACGCCGCTTTAACTGATTCAACAACAGCAACTTCGTCGCCCTTAGCGAACTTTGCGCCAACTTCTGGCACATCAACAAACACAACATCACCAAGTTGGTCTTGAGCAAAATTGGAAATACCAACTGTGCCGATATTGCCTTCAACTGAGATATATTCGTGGTCTTCTGTGTAACGTGTATTGCTCATTTGGTCCCCCTTTAGGTCCGCTATATTCTTTTACAGCCGCACGTAGTTTGCTGGTGTAAACGGTAGTTTTTCAACAACGCCCTTCACGGCTTTACCGCGAACCGTGGCTGTTAATTCAGTGCCAATTTTTGCGAGTTCTGCTGGTACATAGGCAAATGCCACCGGCGCACCAATGGTGGGGCCGAAGGTGCCAGATGTCACAACGCCAATTTTATTGCCGTCTGCATCAACGATTTCAGCGCCTTCGCGCACGGGCATGCGGCCTTCAAAACGAATGCCTGAACGTTTTTCGCGCGCGCCGTCTTTGATGATTTTTTGAATTGCAGATGCACCGGGGAAACCACCCTCAACGCGACGTCCTTTGCCAATGGCAAAGATCAAGCCAGCGCTGATCGGGTCACGTTGGTCATCCATATCGTGGCCATACAAGCAAAGCCCCGCTTCAAGGCGGAGGCTATCCCGTGCGCCAAGCCCTGCGGGCTCAACTTCGTCATTGCTGACAAGCAATTCTGCAAGCTTCACAGCATTGTTCGCATCAACTGATAATTCGAACCCGTCTTCGCCCGTATAACCGGAACGCGAGACGTAAACGTCCATGCCCTCAATGGTCGTTGCTGCGGCATTCATGAAGCTGAGTTTTGATGGTAGATCGCAATAACGCGCGAGAACATCAGCGGCTTTTGGCCCCTGAAGCGCGACCAATGCTTTATCCCAAAACGTTTCAATTTTTAGGCTTGGGTCAAGATTTTCTCGCAAAATAGCAACGTCATGATCTTTGCGGCCCGCATTGAACACGATCATCAGCATCCCATCGGTGCCCTCTTCGCCAGGGCGCGTGACGATTAGATCGTCTTCGATGCAACCCTTGTCGTTGAGCAAAAGCGTGTAGCGCATTTCACCCGGCTTAAGGCCAACAAGGTCGCCCGGCATCAATGTTTCCAGCGCACGTGCTGTTGTTTCATGATCTGGCCCGGTAACAACCACCTGTCCCATGTGTGAAACATCAAAAAGGCTCGCGGCACTACGTGTATGTTCGTGCTCGGCGATAAGGCCCTTATATTGCACCGGCATTGAGTATCCGGCAAAACCCACCATGCGACCGCCCCATGCAATATGGGTGTCGTTCAATGGTGTTGTGAATAGATTTTCTGTAGAAGCCCCAGCCATTTTATCCCTCATAAATCTCGACATCAGGAACCAGCGCGACCAACCAGTGTCGCATCGGCGCCCCCTCTGTCGGTAGACCTGAGAGATTTCCCGAGAACGAATTCTCGGCTACGTCCTTCGGTGGGAAATGACAGTTGCCATCTCCGCTTTCCAGAGTTTTTTGTGCATGCGGTCCTTTTGCCTGAGAGTTTCCGGGGCGGTTGCTCCTTCGGCGCTGGAAGACCAGTCTCTCCCGCAAATGCAGCGCCAAATTAGCTATCAATTGGCGCAAGGTCAATCACTTTGAGCTTATCCTTTGGGATCAAATCCAACCCAAATGATGATTTCTTCGCCACCAACATAGGGAATCGCTACATTCTCGACGACTTTGACGAATTCTTCGCCCTGACTTGGTGGGGTAATTGTGATGGGGATATCGTACTTTTGTGAGAAAACCGCAAGACTATCGCGCTCAACTGCGAAACGAAGCGGCACATTCACCGTGTCACTGCCGCCTTTTGGTCCAGCCAACAAGCGCCCGACGACACCCATTTTCACGGTAATTAATCCGTTTGAAACAAGACAATTGCGCGATTGTTTATCGATCACAGCTTGATAACGAAGTGCCTTGGCGTTTCCAGATTGGCCTTTGGCATAAATCGCATAGGCTTCAGCGCCTTGGCGAACGCGAATTTCAGGGCATTCACTGGCAACAATTGGGAAAGCTGATGGTGCTGAATTGGCGATTTCAGTGCGAGAAGCAGAACTATCAAGATATTGTTTGTCGTCTTTGCCGCTTGCAAATGACCCAACACAAGCACTTAAAGACAATGCCGCGGTTGCAATAACCGCGATTGATTTGCCCAATTTCATTGCCGATTTTTTGGCCAACATTTTGCTACTCACTCTTTATCTCGACTAACGCAGATCACTCAGCGTTAAATTCTTCCATCGCAGCCAAAAGGCTATCTGCGCCGGTCTGCGCAGCAACACCCAAATTTTCTTCCTGGAACGCACGTACGACAATGCCATCTTTTACAATATAGGCGCATCGTGTAAACCGTGTTCCCATTCCCCCGCCACTTGCGTCCAGTTGAGACTTCATGGCAACCGCCAATTCGGCATTGCCGTCGGCGATCATATCAATCTTGCCCATCGCCCCTGTTTGCTCAGCCCAAGCAGACATGACAAAATGGTCATTGACTGAAAGGCACGCTACACGGTTAACACCCAATGATGCAAATTTATCAATATTTCCGATAAAGCCCGGCAAATGATTATTGTGACAAGTGGTCGAAAATGCGGCAGGAACGCAGAATAGAACACTAATTCCTTCGGCCACGTAGTCAGCAAAATTTATGTCTTCAGGCCCAACCGGTGTCATCAATTTAACGGTGATGGATGGTAGTTTGTCGCCAATTGCCAGTGTCATGTGTTTCCCAATTCCGTAAATTTTATACCGCAACGCGTGCGCAGGATGGTTTTTGTTAGTTAAAATTCAGTTCGCCGTCGACAATTCTTACAGCTTTAACCGCAACAAGTTTGGTAAAAGGCCCGTCCTGACTATCATAAGTTAGACGAACATGTTTGCCGACCAAGCTAGATAGATCAAATCGGCTTAATGCTGCAATAGTCATAGTTCCAGATTCTGGACGAGAATGAGGCATATCGAACAAAAGCGAGCTTTTTGGTAAATCAAATATTAAGCTTGAATTGCTCAACGGGTCATTTGCCGGCTGAAAAACCAGTTTGTCACTCAGTTTGTCATACCCGACCTTTTCAAAAGGGGCGTTTGGACGCTCATCGGCTTTTGGCACATTTGCACTGGCGGACATAAGTCTAAATGCATGGCCTGCGGCAGGCTTTTCGGTATCAATTTCAAGCGCGCCCTTCCATAATACCGGCACACAAATATCTGAGCACACGCCCAAATTGATCTGGCCCGCTAACTGCGCCAGTTCGTTTGGGCTGTCGAGCTGCACGGTTAAAGGAATGGTGACATCGCCTTCATAGACATAATCCATCACACCATATGCCAGCGAACGTTTGGGCATTGGCCAATGGAATGTCGTCGCGCCAACATTTTGCGAGCCGTTCCAGTTGGCAACCATTGGAATGCCAGTTTCACCCGGGATGCGCCAATAGGTTTTCCACCCGGGCGCGAGCTGCATCTCAATGGCGGCGGTGACCTCATTATCGGCAGATAATTTGTTGGTGGAGATCAGCCGCATCTTTGCGCCCGGTGCAATTTCAGTCCACGCTGTTTGATTTGCGTAGACAGATTGTGACACGGCGAGGAACAATACGAGGGCGAATAGTGCCAATTGGCATAAGTTTTTCGTGTACATAGGGCTTTGATAGACCGAAATTGGATAAAACGGAAGAAAGTTGCGATCAGCTTTTGGTGATCGAAATTTTACCTCTTGCGCGTAGCCTCAATATGACGAAACTCAAGTTAACAGGAGTAGTTTGGTGAGTTTTTCCCTTCGCGGCCAGTTTTTGGTGGCCATGCCAGATACAGACGATGACCGCTTTGCGCGGACAGTTGTCTATATTTGCTCGCATAGCGAGGAGGATGGGGCCATGGGACTTGTGGTCAATAAACTGATGCCAGACTTGCAGTTTGCCGATTTGATGGCTCAGTTCGATATCAAAATCAAAGAGAATGGCTCTAAGTCAAACTCTGCCTATAACCAACCTATCGTTGTTGGTGGTCCTGTTGACACCAGTCGCGGATTTGTTTTGCACACTTCAGACTTTGAAAGCGATGAGCACTCGGTGAACGTGGCTGGCGATCTGTGCCTTTCAACAACCATGGATGTTTTGAAATCCATGGCGGATGGTGACGGCCCGTCTCACGCGCTGCTTGCGCTTGGCTATTGCGGCTGGGAGCCAGGTCAACTTGAGAATGAAATCGGGCATAATGGCTGGCTAACGACACCAGCATCGTCGGACCTGATTTTCACCACCCCAATGGATAAACGTTACAATCAGGCCCTAAAGAATATCGGCATTGATCTTGCTTTTTTGTCCAGCACGGCGGGACACGCCTAGCTGTTCTCACCTAACAACCGAGCGTTTTTCTTCAGCAAATGCGCCATTTCTGCGCCGGAAACCGGCTTTGAGAATGCAAATCCTTGCACATAGCGGCATTCAAGCGACTTAAGCCGTTCCACTTCAGCATCGCTTTCAGCACCCTCGGCGATCACTTTGAGGTCCAGTTCTTTGGCCAAATTAATCACGGCCCGCATGATCGGCATTTGGGTTTGCGATATGCCGTGGTTTTCTTCCATTTGCACAAATGTCGATGGAATTTTGACAAAATCAAACGGGAAGCGGTGCAAATAGGACAGTGAAGAATGCCCAACACCGAAATCGTCTAGCGCGAGCCTGAACCCCATGCCCTTAAGTGCATCAAGCACAAAAGCGGAATGTTCTGGGCTCATCATCACTTGGCTCTCAGTGACTTCAAGCAGCATTTTGTCGACCATCTCACCATGGGTAGAAATCATGGTGCGCATTTCGTTGAGCAAATTGTCATTCGAGAGTTGCTGGGCGGAAAGATTAATTGACACAAAGAAGTTCTTTGGCAATTCAGACGCGCTCATCCAATTGCGCAACTGGATAGCTGTTTGCTCGATCACCACCTGCCCCAGCCGTTCAATCAATCCGCTGCGTTCAGCCAGCGGGATAAATTCCTCTGGGCTAATCGCGCCACGATTTGGGTGGTGCCAGCGCATCAATGCTTCTGCACCGGCAAGCTTGTCTGTCGCCAGTTCATAAATCGGCTGGAAATACATCTGTAATTCGCGCTGATCAATTGCGCGTTCCAAATCGATATCCAATGTATTTGCTGCAACACCCAACTCGCTGGTATTTGCGCGGAAGGCTTCGATGCGGTCGCCGCCCATGCGCTTGGCGTACATCATGGCCAATTCCGCATTGCGCAAGATGTTTGCGGAGCTATTGGGCTTATTGTCGTAAATCGTTACGCCGATTGAGGCTGAGATTGAAAGTTCGTCATTACCGAACTTGATCGGCTCTCGGATTGATTTGCGCATTTGTTCTGCAAACCCGGCGATTTTAGTCGCGCTCTGCTCTGATACAAGCACCACCGCGAATTGGTCACCATTGATCCGCGCCAATGTATCTAAGGGGCGCATCAACCGCGCGAGGCGACGTGACACGGCAAGCAGCACTGAATCGGCGGCCACATGGCCAATGCGCTCATCCAGATTGCCAAAATCGTCCAAATCCACAAGGAATACGGCAGGCTTGTTTTCTTTTTCTTCTCTAGAACGGATCAGCGCGCGTTCAAGCCGATCCAGAAGTAATTCTTTATTTGGCAAGCCAGAAAGACTGTCATGAACCGCATCATGCATCAAACGGTCACGAGCACTGCGTTCGCCGGTTACGTCTTGCAACGTCCCCACGCAGCGGGTTACATCGCCATTATTGCCGATGACGGGTTTTACCCGCAGCCGGAAATTCCGATAACCGCCATCATGGGCCATAATGCGGAAATCGCTTGAAACCTTGCCGCGCTTGAGTTCAACGAGTGTATCGAGGGCCGTTCTAAAACGATCTCTATCTTCGGGGTGCAACCGATCAAGCCAGCCCTTAATTGCGCCCTGCAAACTGCCGTTTGCCTCGCCCAGACGTGTCATCAAGCCATCGGAAACGGAAACACGGTCTCTATCAACATTCCAATCAAATACAAAGTCACCACTGCCAACGAGCGCCAACGCGCGGCGTTCCACTTCGGACACCTGCCCGACGGCCACTTGCCCATCGGTAAACGCGTGTTGAATGGCGGTGAACCCCAGCAGCATAACGATCAGAACCAAACCGCCAGCAACGGCGGATTGGGCAATATCATTGTCCACGCCACCTGAAACCACCATGAACGCGAACACCAGCCATGCCACGGTGATGATCCATGTCGGCACGATCATGATCGCTCGGTCATAACCTCGAATGGCCAAGAACCCGACGACGACAATGCCGAATAGCCCAACAATCGCCAAGATGGCGCGCGCAATGCCGATGGCCAAAACCGGTTGGAAAAACGCCAGCGCCATCAACGCCGTGAGCGCCAAGGCGATGGCCAGCGCAAGATGCAGGAAGCGCAAATGCCAACGGTGCAGGTTTAAGTAGATAAACAAATAGCCAAATAGCGTTGTTGCAAGCGCCGCCTCAGCAGTTGCCCTTGAGGTTCGCACTTGATTTGGAGCCAGTTCAAACAAGCTTGTGAGCAGCCCGAAATCAACAAGCAAATAAAACAAAACTGACCAAGCAAAGGCGGCAACGGCGGGGAACATGCCCCGGCCCTTCACAACAAACATGATGGTCAAGAACACCGCCAACAGGCTTGAAACGCCCAACAGGGTGCCCCGGAACAAGGTAAACGAACTTACATAGTCGCCATAAGCCGCTGGCTCCCACATGTAAAACTCTGGGACTGCCTTGCCTTTTAGCTCAAGGATGAGCGTAACTGTAGCGCCCGGATCTACCGTGATCGAAAAAACATCCGCTTCGCGGTCTTCAACCCGAACAGGCCGAAACCCTTCACTTGGCGTGATGACGTTAATACGGTCGCCACCAAGGTCTGGAGAAAACACCCCGGAACCCGGCAAGCTGAAATGAGGTGCCACGAGCAAGCGCTCAAGTTGCACATCATTTTGATTGGTGATCGCGATCAAGGCCCAATTGGGGTTAGTCCCCTCTTCGGTGGCCAGCACTTCGATCCGGCGCACAATGCCATCAGCGTCAGGCGCGGTGGACAATTGAACCCGACCATTATTCGCCTCGCGATATTCAAGTGCGTTGGAAAGGTCCAATGCGCCTACATTTTCAGGGATTGCAATTGTTTCTAACGCAAACGCATTTAGGCTTGTCAGGGCAAAAATTATTTGCACGACCAAGGCCAAAACGGCACGTTGCAACCACTCAAGACGCATAAAGTTACTCCCAATGGCCTTTTTCGTAGCGAGATTTAGCCACAGCTTCAACCAGTTATGGTGGATTATTACATTTATTTGTCGGTTCTATTTAACTCAAATCGTTCTTTTGTAAGGCCAAACAGCAAATGGTCGCGCCATTTCCCATTTATTTTTAGGTAACCCTCGGCTTTACCTTCTTGAACAAACCCATTTTTTTCCAACACGCGAATTGAGCGGGTATTGTCCACAAGACACGCAGCGTTCGCACGATGAAGTCCAAGTTGATCAAAGATAAATGGCAAGGTTGTGGCAAGCGCCTTGGTCATCGTGCCGTTGTTCGCTTTGGTTTCGCCCATCCAATAGCCGATATTGACCGTTTGCGCGACGCGGCGGCGGATATCTGAAAGGTTGATGCCACCAACCAACACAGGCTGATCCCCTGAAATATCATGAATGAAAAAGGCAAAAGCTTTTTCTTCCATTACCTCACGCTCGGCCCGCCGCACCCGTTCCCGAAACGAGGATTGGGCAAGCTCAACGTCACTCCAAGTGGGTTCATATGGAACAAGATAGGCGCGGCTATTTTCTCTTAGCGCGCGCCATTGCTCATAATCGGCCAAAGTAGGTACGCGCAAAAGCAAGCCACTTCCGGCAAGCTCGATCGGATGACCTTTTTTAAAAAGGGCGCGTAGCAATTCTATATCCCAACCTGATTGATTAGAACTTTAGTTGTTCTTCAATCTTGTCATATTCTGGCAAGTTTGCCATCGGGCCAATGCCAGCAACAACCGGTTTTGCACCATTAAACAACTGACCGGCCACTTCCATAACGCGGGTGGCGTCAATATTGTTGATGCGTTCAATTGTTTCTTCTAGCGGGATAGGACGTCCCCACAAAAGCTGCTGACGAGCCAACTGGCCTGCACGCGAAGATGGACGCTCAAGCGACATCAAAAGGCCTGCACGGATTTGGTTACGCACCCGCACGACTTCTTTTTCACTAATATCAAGTGTGGCCTGTTTAAGTTCATCCAAAACCACCGGCACCAATTCGCCCAGATCTTCATTCCCAGTCGCAGCTGAAACGCCGAAAATGCCACTATCGGCAAATGCCCAATGGAATGAATAGATGGAATAGCAAAGGCCGCGTTTTTCGCGCACTTCCTGGAACAGGCGCGAACTCATACCGCCGCCCAAAATACTGGCCAAAATCTGGCTCGCATAGAAACCATCTGAATGGTAGGCGCGGCCCTCAACGCCGATCAGCACATGTGCTTGTTCATGTTCGCGTTGCAGACGAATATCGCCGCCGTCGAACTTTGCTTCAACCGGTGCTGGTGCGCCTGTTGCTTTCAAGCCATCAAATTTTTTGGTGGCAATATCAACCAGCTCGTCATGATTGACGTTACCGGCAGCGGCCATAACCATTTGATCGCCGACATAGGTGCGGTCCATATAGGAACGAATGGCGTCCGGGGTGAAGCTTTCAACCGACTCAACGGTGCCCAAAATGCTTTGGCCGATGGGTTGATTTTGATATGCTGCACCTTGGAACAGGTCATAAACATAATCGTCTGGCGCGTCGTGGCTTGCGCCAATTTCTTGAACGATGACGTGTTTTTCGCGCTGCAATTCTTCTTCGCTAAATTGCGAATTTTGCAAGATATCGGACAGGATATCCGCCGCCATCCCAACATCTTCTTTCAAGACGCGCGAGAAATATCCGGTATTCTCTACACTGGTGGCTGCGTTGACATCGCCGCCTACCGTTTCGATTTCTTCGGCAATATCGCGAGCTGATCGGGTTGCTGTGCCCTTAAAAGCCATATGTTCTAGAAGGTGTGAAATGCCATGTTCATCTTCATTTTCGCAACGCGAACCGGCTTTCACCCACACGCCAACAGACGCGCTTTCAAGGCTTGGCATTGAATGGGTGATAACGGTCATGCCATTATCAAGAGTGGTAGAACGAACTGGCAAATTATTGCTCCTTATTGGCACGGGCGCGGCTTTTGATAAAAGCCTCAACCGTATCTTGTGCGTTTTCCAAAACTTCAAAACGCTCTTCGCGTTCATAAAGGTCAGAAAGTGAGGCGGGCAGTGCCGCATCAACGTTGGTGGCAGACTTTACGGCTGCCGGAAATTTTGCGGGGTGCGCGGTCGACAAAGTAATCATCGGCACATCGCTTGCAGCAAATTCTTGCGCCACTTTATAAGCAACCGCTGTATGCGGGTCCATCAAATAGCCCGCATTGGCGAGCACAGTTTGTTGAACAGCGGCTGTTTCAGCCTGATTTGAGGTCCCTGCCCCAAACCCAGCTTTGATGGTTTTCAACGCCTTTTCAGAAAGCGCGAAGCTGCCCGATTGCTTTAGGCCATCCATCTGGTTTTTTGTTTCTTCGGCGTTTCTGTCATTGGCTTCAAACAACAACCGCTCAAAGTTGGACGAAATTTGAATATCCATCGACGGGCTTGTAGTGGCAGAAACCCCGTCCATTTCGTATCGCCCTGTTTCCATGGTGCGACGCAAAATGTCATTTTCATTGGTGGCGATGATCAATTGCTTGATCGGCAGTCCCATCTTTTGGGCAACGAACCCAGCGAACACATCGCCAAAATTACCTGTTGGAACGGTAAAGCTCACTTCGCGATGTGGTGATCCGAGCGCCGCTGCAGATGTGAAGTAATACACCACCTGCGCAACAATCCGGCCCCAATTGATCGAGTTAACGCCTGAAAGGCTAACGCTATCGCGGAAATGATGGTTGTTGAACATGTCTTTGACGATGGTTTGGCAATCGTCAAAGTTACCTTCAATTGCAATATTATGAACGTTTGCATCCAGCACAGTTGTCATCTGGCGCTGTTGCACGGGGGAAACCATGCCCTTAGGGTGCAGAATGAAAATGTCGGTGTTTTCACGCCCGCGAAACGCTTGGATCGCAGCAGAACCCGTATCCCCAGATGTCGCACCCACAATGGTGGCGTGCTGATTACGTTCGCCAAGAATGTGGTCCATCACCCGCGCCAAGAACTGCATCGCCACGTCTTTGAAGGCCAAAGTTGGGCCATGGAACAGTTCGAGCACGAAATGGCCATTGTCGGTTTGGATAAGTGGTGCAACAGCTTCATGGCTGAAAGTGCCATATGCCTCGTTGAGCATTGTGCGCAATTTATCTTCCGGTATTTCACCATCAACAAATGGCGAAATCACCTCAAACGCAACCTCGGCAAACGGTTTTCCGGCCATTGCAGCAATTTGGTCTTTATCGATCTGCGGCCATGTTTCAGGTAGATACAAACCGCCATCGCGTGCCAATCCGGCCAATACTGCGTCACAAAATCCCAAGCGCGGCGCGAGGCCGCGTGTGCTGATATACTGCATTATTCAATCCGTGAATTTATTCGGGCGCACACTAGTCCGCGCTCTCGTCAGTTGCAAGTTTTTGAAGATTTCTGCGGCGGAGCAGCCAAAAAATCAGCAATATGGGGGTCAACAACGCTAGGGCGAACCACGTTAGCGCATATTCCAGATGCTTGTTTGGAAACTCTACTTCGCCCGTTTGTGCAGGCTGTGGCAGTGCTGACGCGTCAGTTGGCTGCCAATGGACATAAAATGGCGCGACGGTGCCTAGATCGCTAAACAGAACTGAAGCCAGCCGTTCGGGGTTGATCACCCAATCCACGTTTTTGGCCAAATCTGGTTCAAGGGTCGCAGACCCAACCCGCTCCGCACGGCGCAAGACACCTGATATCTGCATGGGTCCAGTAGGTGCCGTTTCATACCCAGCGTTGAAGGCAAGTTCTTGGGGCACAAACCCGCGATTGACGTAGACAATACCACCGGCTGTCAATTCGAACGGGGTCACGATCCAATAGCCGGGGCCGCCATAGCGTCCGTTTTTCTTCGGCAAGGATATAAAGACCCGCGCTTCGCTATGATCTAGGAACTGCCCGCTCAATGTTACGGGCTGAAAATCAACGCTTTGTGGATCGAGCGTGCTCCATGTCGCTTGAGGCGGTACTTCCACGGCGGGTGTCGACGAACGCGCTTTTGCTGTCGCGATGAGCTGTTCTTTCCAGCCCAAACGTTCCATTTGCCAAAATCCAAGCGTTGCGAACAAAAGCGCAGCGCCAAGCATACCTGCCATAAACAGGATGGTGCCCAATGTGGAATTACGGCCTTTACGTTCTGACATTATGTTCGCCTAAAAGTCGGGTTTAAAAGTTGGTTCAACATGTTGAAACGAACCAACAAACAAAAAAGGCGCGGGAGCATTTCCCGCGCCTTAAATTCAACATTATCGGTTTAGCCGTGGCTAATTGCGACGCCCCATGAGCCCCACACATAAACGGCAGCAAATAGGAACAACCAGACCACATCAACAAAGTGCCAATACCAAGCGGCAAATTCGAAGCCCAAATGCTGTTTAGGTGTGAAGTGACCATTAAGCGCCCGGAACAAGCAAACCAGCAGGAAGATCGTACCGACCAAAACATGGAAGCCATGGAAACCGGTCGCCATGAAGAATGTCGCGCCGTAGATGTTACCAGAGAAGCTGAACCCGGCAGTTCCGTATTCGATCGCTTGAACAATTGTAAATACGGCGCCTAGAACGCAGGTCAAAATCAAACCCCATTTAAGGCTTTCGCGGTCGTCTTCCAACATTGCATGGTGCGCCCACGTCACTGTCATGCCTGATGTCAGCAACAGCAATGTGTTGAAAATCGGCAAGTGCCAGGGGTCAAACAATTCAACACCAGTTGGTGGCCAATGGCCGCCCGTTGCGGCAACGCGGCCAAATTGCTGAATTTCATCGTAATAGAAGAACGCATCGAAATAAGCCCAGAACCAAGCTACGAAGAACATCACTTCTGAGGCGATGAACAAGATCATGCCGTAGCGGTGGTGCAATTGAACAACTGGGGTGTGATCGCCAGAATGAGCTTCCTTGATCACGTCTGCCCACCAACCATACATGGTGTAAAGCACGCCTGCGAGGCCCATCAGAAAGACCCACGGAACGTCCATGCGCATCCACATGATGCCGCCTACGGCCATCACAAAAGCAGAAACGGAGCCGATAAAGGGCCATGGGCTTGGATCAACCAAGTGATAATCGTGATTTTTAGCGTGTGCCGCCATTAAGCTTCTCCCAATCTTTACGAAGCATAGAATGCGTAAAAGAGCGTGATTTCTTTTACCGTATCAAGCTCTTTGTCTAAATCCAACTCCGGGTCTAAATAGTAGATCACCGGCATTTCCTTAACTTCACCTGGTGCCAAAGTTTGCTCGGTGAAGCAAAAACATTCGATCTTGTTAAAATATGACCCTGCCACAGCAGGTGCCACATTAAACCCGGCAGTTGTTGCCAAGGGCTGATCGCTTAAATTCGTCGCCGTATAAATAACGGTTACTTTAGAGCCGATTTTATCAATCGATATTTTTGCGGGTTCAACCTTTAAGGGTAGCCCGCCATGAATACTAGCGGTAAAGCGCACACCCATTTCGCGGTCAATAATGCCAACCGCGGCATCTCCGTCAACGCGTTGGGTGATGCCGCCATAGCCGGTTACTTGGCAGAATATCTTGTAAATTGGCACAGCCGCGTATGCCAAACCCACCATACTGGCCACAACCAATACCAAAACAATCGCAAGCTTGCGATTATTTGGATTTGGTACTGGGGCGGTAAGGTTTACGTTTGCCACGGGCTGTTGTTCCTAAAGTGGACGTTGGAAGATCGCAGGACCGATCTTAACGATGGTCACGGCATAAAACAGGATCGCCAAAGCACCCAAAACAATGCCAAGGGCAATCGAACGTTTGCGACGACGCTTTTTGAGTTCTTCAATTTGTTCTGCTGACATTTCTGACATTAAACCAATCCTCCAAGGATCTTGGTTGCACTTATGTCTGCGAGCAACACAAGAAAGATTGCAAACAGATAGACAAGCGAAAAGGCAAACAGCTTGCGCGCAGATTTCTTCAAATTCACAAGATCGTTTTCGCGCCACAGCTTAACGGCGTAAAACACAAATCCAGCGCTTAGCAATGCAGCAGCTGCGCCATAAGCAAGGCTCGCGAAGCCGATCAAAGTCGGCGCGATTGCAATTGCGGCCAGCAAAAATGAATAGATGAGAATTTGATTTTGGGTCGCGCGTTCACCGGCGACATTGGGCAACATAGGAATGCCCGCTTCGTGATAGTCACCCTTTTTATAAAGCGCCAGCGCCCAGAAATGAGGCGGCGTCCATAAAAAGATAATCAGAAACAGAATCGTACTTTCAAGCGTGATGGTTCCAGTGACAGCGGCCCAGCCAATCATTGGGGGGAAAGAACCAGCCGCGCCACCGATAACGATGTTCTGCGGTGTCCAACGCTTTAGCCACATGGTGTAAATCACAGCATAAAAGAAAATGGTGAAAGCCAGCAATCCGCCAGCAACCCAATTGACCAAAAGGCCAAGTGTTACAACAGAGAATACGGAAAGCACCAAGCCAAAAGCCAAGGCTTCGTTTTTAGTGACTTTACCAGCAGGAATAGGGCGGTTTACGGTACGGCTCATCACCGCGTCGATGTCCGCATCATACCACATGTTCAGCGCGCCTGATGCACCTGCACCAATGGCGATGCATAGAATGGCGGTGAATGCGATCACAGGATGAACAGCGCCCGGCGCAACCAGTAGACCAACAATGGCTGTAAAAATGACCAACGACATAACCCGCGGCTTAAGCAACGCAAAATAGTCTTCCACATCCGCGGAAGAGTAAAGTGGGCTTTCATTTTGGTCGCTGACAAATGCCATTATCGCATCATACCTAAACTGGTTTTGCCCTGATGGGCTTGTTCCCGCCGCACAAGTGCGCGGCGGGATAAAAATTCACTACTTGATTTTTGGTAGTGTTTCGAACTGGTGGAATGGTGGTGGTGAAGGCAATGTCCACTCTAATGTGGTTGCACCTTCGCCCCATGGGTTATCCCCAGCTGGACGTTTTTTCCGTACCGCATCGAATACCGTGTAAAGGAAGATAAGCACAGCAAACAATGTGATCAGATAACCAACAGAAGACACCATGTTCCATTGCGCGAACGCCTCTGGATAGTCGATGTAACGACGCGGCATACCGTTCAGCCCAAGGAAGTGTTGGGGGAAGAAGATCAGGTTCACGCCAACAAACATCACCAAGAAATGGATGGTCGCAAGTGTTTCTGAATACATGTGACCAAACATTTTTGGGTACCAGTAATACCAACCCGCAAAGATCGAGAACACAGCACCAAGCGACAGCACGTAATGGAAGTGCGCCACAACATAATAGGTATCGTGCAACGAGCGGTCAGCACCAGCATTGGCCAAAACAACACCTGTCACGCCACCAACGGTGAACAAGAAGATGAAGCCGATGGCCCATTGCATTGGCGGACGTAAGGAAATCGACCCGCCCCACATTGTTGCAATCCAAGAGAAAATTTTCACGCCGGTTGGCACCGCAATAACCATAGTCGCAAACACGAAGTAACGCTGCGTATCAAGTGAAATGCCGGTTGTGTACATGTGGTGTGCCCACACGATGAAGCCCACAAAACCAATCGCAACCATCGCATAAACCATCGCCAAATAGCCAAATACTGGTTTTTTGGAGAATGTCGCCACGATGTGGGAAACAATGCCGAAGCCCGGCAAAATCATAATGTACACTTCAGGGTGACCAAAGAACCAGAATAAGTGCTGGAACAGAATTGGATCGCCGCCGCCTTCAGGGGCGAAGAACGTCGTGCCAAAGTTTCTGTCTGTTAGCAGCATGGTGATCGCACCAGCCAGAACAGGCAATGAAAGCAACAACAAAAACGCTGTTACAAGAATGGCCCATGGGAACAATGGCATTTTGTGCAACGTCATGCCTGGGGCACGCATGTTGAAGATTGTTGTGATGAAGTTGATGGCACCAAGAATTGAAGATGCACCTGCAATGTGAAGCGACAGGATCGCGAAGTCCATCGCAGGGCCAGGCTGACCTGATGTTGAAAGTGGTGGATAAACTGTCCAACCACCGCCCGTGCCCATGCCGCCCGGAGGGCCCTCAAAGAACATTGACATCAACAACAGAATAAACGCTGGAGGCAAAAGCCAGAATGAAATGTTGTTCATCCGTGGGAATGCCATATCCGGAGCGCCAATCATCAATGGCACGAACCAGTTGGAGTAGCCCCCGATGAGGGCTGGCATAACCACGAAGAAGACCATGATAAGGCCGTGTGCGGTGGTGAACACATTATACATGTGCTTGCCTGCATCAAGCGCCGCGGCGCTTTGCCATTCATGGCCATAAACCATAGAGGCGAGACCCGGGAAAATCTGGATACCCGGTTCTGCAAGTTCCCAGCGCATCACGCCTGAGAGTGCGCCACCGATAATCCCCGCAATAATCGCGAAGATAAGGTACATTGTACCAATATCTTTGTGGTTTGTTGAATATACATAGCGCTTCCAACCCGTAGGGTTTGCGTGCGCATCGCCATGTGACTTTTGGTCAGCAGTTGCAGTCGCCATTTGCTTTCCTTGCCTCTTTCCCATTCAACTCTTCGCCCAAAAAGACGAAGAGCCCCAATTCATAAATTTGATGCGTTATTTCAAGCCGGCCAAAATCATATTGGCTGCTTCAACGTCATCTTCTGCTTTTAGCTTTTCAGACCAAGCTTTGTAGTCTTCTTTAGACACTACGCGTACTGCGATTGGCATAAAGGCATGGTCTTTTCCGCAAAGTTCTGAACATTGACCGTAATACATGCCTTCTTTGCGCGCATTGAACCACGTTTCGTTGACCCGGCCCGGTACCGCATCTGTTTTGACACCGAAAGCAGGCACTGCAAATGCGTGAATAACATCAGCTGCTGTAACAAGCATACGAACTGTTGTGCCCACTGGAACAACCAAATCGTTGTCCACGGCCAAAAGTTTAGGCTGACCCGGTTTCAATGTTGCGATTTCGTCATCGCTCAAAATGATCGAGTCGAATGAAGCGCCATCAAGGTCGTTATATTCAAATCCCCAATACCATTGGTAACCGGTCGCGGTGATTGTGACTTCGGCGGCTGGTACTTGCTCGCCATTTTCGCGTGAGAAAATTGAGCTGCCCAAATATTTGCGCTCACCATCCGGTGTGATCATCTGATCTGCCAACACCCCAAAAGATGGGATTGCGATGACAATCAGAATCAAAATCGGAACAACTGTCCAAACAATCTCAATGAACGTATTGTGCGTGGTGCGTGATGGTGTTGGATTTGCCTTCGCGTTGTAGCGAAACATGACCCAGATCAAAAGCGCTGTTACGAAAAGTGTTATTACAACGATGATCGGCATCAACAGACCGTCGTGAAACGCTGCTGTGCTATCCATAATGGTGGTTACAGATGGCTGAAACCCAATCGCCCCGTCCGTTGGTTGCCCAGTTACTGGATCACCAGCGGTTTGGGCAAAAGCGGTTGCGGGCAAGGCCCAGGCGATGATTGCAGTTGTGACTTTAGCCAGACGTGCGAAAATGCTGCTCACGTCAGTCTCCCTTTGCGACATGTTTAAAGCCTAATAGCTGAACATACGCATAAGTGGAGTAGACTCCTCTTGTCAATTCGCACATCCCCAAATCAGGCAGAATCTCATTGCTGACGTAAACCATATCAGAACAGATTGCGCAATTCCAATTGAATGAGAAACAGTGCGGCATAATCTCCCAAACACATAAAAATGCACAGTTTTAGGTTGTTTTGGCCAAAATCCCACCCAAGGCCATCCTCATGCCGCAATCTAAAGACCAAAAATATGCGTTAAGAAGTGTGATGTTGAAATTGACTATTTGGTTCTCAACGCACAAAACCATATCACTTTCCAATCGGAACCTTTTTTGGGGAATCGCTTTGTTCGCTCGTTTTGCTGTTTTCGTTGGCTTCGTAGGCCTTCTAGTTCTTTCCACCTTTGGCGCAAATGCCCAAGGCATCGTTCGTGCCCAATATGGGGATTGGCAGCTCACTTGTGACACACCTCCAGGTGCGAGCTTTGAGCAGTGCGCACTTATTCAAAATGTTACGGCTGACGATCAACCCGGCGTTGCGCTGAGTGTCATCGTGCTGAAAACGGCTGACGGGCAAGCGCGACTATTGCGGGTTTTAGCCCCGTTGGGCATTTTGCTGCCAAACGAACTCGGCTTGGTGCTTGACGGTAAAGATCAAGGCCGTGCGCCCTTCATTCGCTGTTTGCCAAACGGCTGCATGGCGGAAGTTGTGTTAGATGATGCGCTATTGGCGCAGTTACGCACCGGCACTTCGGCTCTATTTGTCGTGTTTAAAACCCCTGAAGAAGGCATCGGCATCCCCGTTTCACTTCTCGGACTGGGTGACGGGTTCGACAAACTGCCATAATCGGCACCCACATCGGCATCCACACGATTTACCCTGACTTCATGACTTGATCTTTTGGCAACAAAAGACCATTTATGGCGCCTGTTCTGTTCTGGCGGTGCGAAAGTGCAGCCTTCAAAAGAAAGCTGATATATGTCGAAGCCAGCAACAAATGGCATGAAAGCCGTTTTCACTGAAGGTTCAACCATGCGCCATGTGGTTGTGATGACCACAACTTCGGCGATTGGGTTGATGGCCATTTTCTTTGTTGATGCCATCACGTTGTTTTACATCTCTCAACTTAATGACGCTGCGCAAACGGCGGCGGTCGGCCGAGCAAGCTATGTCCTTGGTTTCGTGATTGGCCTTTCTGTTGGATTTATGATCGGCGCATCTGCAATGGTTTCCCGCTCGATTGGAGCTGGCGACGAGGAAGCGGCACGATCCTATTCGGGCACGTCGCTTATTTCGGCATTCGCGTTCGGTGCCATTGTCACTATTATTGGGTTTTTGCTCACCGATTGGTTTATGGCGCAATTAAAAGCCGAAGGCCAAGCGCTGGAATACGCGCGGACATATCTGTTTATCGTTCTACCAACCATGCCATTTTTAGGCGTGGGTATGGTCACGATGGGATTGTTGCGCTCCAAAGGCGATGCAAAACGCTCGATGTATTTGCCCTTGATCGGCGGCGCGCTAACTGCTGCGCTCGACCCGATATTCATTTTCGTACTTGGCTGGGATGTTGTTGGCGCGGCTGTTGTGTCCTCAATTATGCGCATCACGTTCGCGGCTTTGGGTCTATATTTCGTCATTGGCATTCACAATATGGTTGCTTTGCCGACGCTTGATCGCTTTTTTAAAGACCTAAAAAACATTCTTAAAATCGCTTTGCCGACTGTTGCAACAAACCTAGCCGCGCCCGTGGGTGCCTTTTTGATCGCTCAAGCTGTGGCAGATTTTGGCGATGCAGCGATTGCCGGCCAATCGGTTGTTGATCGTCTGGTGCCGCTTGCCTTCGGTGTTATTTTTGCCCTTTCTGGCGCGGTTGGGCCTATTATTGGGCAAAACTTTGGGGCCTTTAAAATGGACCGTGTGCGTCAAGCGCTAACCGACGGGGTGATATTCAACCTCGTCTACGTGCTGATCGCCTGGTCGCTATTGTTCCTTGCACAAGACTTTGTGGTGCGCACTTACAATGCTACCGGCGACATGGCGTTGGTCATACGCCTGTTCTGCGTGGTGATGGCTGGATCGTTCTTGTTCAATGGCTTGATGTTTGTTTCAAACGCCGCGTTTAACAACCTTGGCAAACCGCTATATGCCACCATGTTCAACTGGGCACGGCAGACATTGGGCGTTGTTCCGTTTGTTTATTTTGGTGCGCAATGGGCTGGCCTACCCGGCATTTATTGGGGTATTGCCGCCGGTGCTGCGCTGTTTGGTGTTGTACCCATCATTGCGGCATTTGCCTTGATCCGCAAACTAACTGCAGAGCAAGCGACACAAGCTGAGCCCTCTCCTGCCGCTTAGGGTCTAGACCCTAAAAAAGGACCGAACCGACAGTTTGAACTGTGGGCTCGGCCAAGTTGGGGGTTAGAAGGTAAATAGGATAAATGGGATTAAAGGCCGCTGGCCTTTTTCCGCGCGCTGTTTAAGCGCCACACAGCTTGGTCTCTACCGACCTGAACCAGCTCACGCACATTTTCACGGCTCAGCCCAATATCATTGAGCTGCTCAGCACTTAGGCCCTTTAGGACCTTATGCGTTTTTTGCTGATTGTAGGTTTGCACCACGCGAACCCAAAAAAGTGAAACATGTGTCGCCAGTATCATCAGCTGGGAAATGCCGAAGCTGAAGCCCTGACGACGATGTGTAGACACATACGCCATATCAAATCTCCATTTGTGAATGACTGCCAATCTTAATGGCAAAGGTAGATTACTTCTTGGAGGATATTGACAAATCGATCATTCGTCTAACAAATAGAACTTATAGTTACGATCAATTTTGGTGATGACAATGGCAAGCCCTCTCGATTTGGACCAATTACAAACATTCGCGGTGATTGCAGACTGCGGCAGTTTCACTGAAGCTGCAAAGCGGGTGTTTAAAACCCAGTCTGCGGTTTCAATGCAAATCAAACGGCTTGAAGAACGGCTGGGCACCTCGTTGCTGGCGCGCGAAGGTAGACGCGTCACGGTAACCCATGCAGGTGAAGCCCTTTATCACAACGCCAGACGCATGTTGCAAATCAACGCCGACATTGTCGATTTGTTTTCAAAAGAAGACTTATCTGGCACCATCCATATTGGCATTCCAGACGATTATGCCGTGCGGGTGTTGCCTATTCTGTTGTCTTCATTTCAACATTCGCACCCCAAAATTCAGATCGACGTTAAATGCCAACCATCTGAAGACCTATTGGACGGTGTTCGGTCAGGTAAATATGACATGATCATTTTCACCCAAGGCACCAATCAGAAATTCGGTGAATTGCTGCGATCTGAACCGATGCATTGGGTGGTGGGCAAGAACTCAAAAGCGGCTGAACTTACACCTGTTCCCATTGCTTGTGGCAACAAAGATTGCTGCTGGCGCCTTGCGGCGGACGATGCGCTAAATGCGGCGAATATCGACTTTCGCATCGCATATACCTCGTCCAACGCGACGGCGATTACCAGCGCGGTCCATGCTGGGCTCGCAGTTGGCCTGCTCACTGAAAGCTCGCTAACCCCAGAAATGCGCATTTTGGGACCAAACGACGGCATGCCCGATTTGCCCCATGCCGACATCGCCATGCTGCGTGCCAGCAACGCATATGGCGGCATTTACAACGCTTTGGCTGAACATATTAAGTCCAGCCTTGAAACGGTGATCGAGAGTTCCGCCGCTTAGTCTGACGCCCTATTCGGTATCGCCAACATGTTGATAGTCAAACCCTTTGATGATCAACCAAATGCTCATGCCAATTTCAAACAATCCGCCGGGTAAAGATAACATGACGCCAATGCCGCTGCCGTAAAGTTCTGACACCGTGCCAATGATAAAGATCGTATACCCGATCAGGCCCCAGATCGAGAAAAGCCGCGGCACCAAACGTGTGCGGAAAAGCACGATGCACATCAATATGCCAGCGGTGCCCCAAAGGGTCATACCGATTTGATAGGCGTAAAAATTTGCTTTTGATAAAAGCATAACCCACAGGGCAGCTTGTTCCGGGTCGACATCTGCAACGCCGCTCAACGGCACCACAAGACTTAGGAATACACCACCCACCAGTAGAGCTGTCGTTGCAATAATTGCACCGCCAAAATAGCCAGCGGAGAGAAAACGCGCATATGGAGCGAGGATGCAAAACATAATTGTTGCAAGTATCATGTTGGCGATTGTGTGCAGGATCGTCATCAATCCAACACCGGATATATAAAGGGTTGAGCTTACCGCCAAATCAGCCAACGGACTGCCGCCAGCCAGCGCTGTATCCACGATACCACTGCCAATTCCGTAGGCCAAAAAAGTAAGAATGAAGAACCCGCCATAAAATCGTGCGGCCTTTAGATTTCGCGTCGGAGCTATCGTTTGTGTCATGATGATGCCTTTCAAAGCATGTTTAATTGGCTTCTTACCCGCTCCACTTGCTAATATGAATTGACCAATTTACTTGATCTGATATGCATAAACGCATGGATTGGCGCGCAACGACATTTGATTGGAACCGCACGCGGGCATTTTTGGTCGCTGCGGAAGAAGGTTCACTTTCCGCAGCAGCACGGGCGCTTGGTTTGGCGCAACCAACGCTTGGACGCCAAGTAGAGGCATTAGAAGCCGAGCTTGGATTGACGTTGTTCGAACGCGATGGGCGCGGCATCGTGCTGACCCCGAGCGGTGTTGAACTTTTGGAACATGCACGCGCAATGGGCGCTGCGGCAATGCAGTTTTCTCTCTCCGCACACGGCCAATCTCAAGCCATTGAAGGTGATGTTTCAATTGCTGCAAGCGAGACAATTGCGGCTGTCATGTTGCCGCCAATCGTTGCAAAATTGCGCACCCAAGAGCCTGGCATTGAGGTAGAAATTGTCGTTTCCAACAATGCAAGCGATCTCGCACGGCGTGAGGCGGACATCGCAATTCGGCATTTCCGCCCGGCAGAACCGGACCTTTATGCCAGGAAAATCAAAGACATGCATACTCAAATCTATGCCACACCGGCCTATTTGGACAAAGTCGGTAATCCGAAATCACTTGAGGAGCTTAACCGCGCAAGCTTCATCAGTTTGGACAAAACCAATGTTGTCATGCAGGGCTTAAACGCCAACGGCATGTCCCTTACCGAAAAGAACTTTCCAGTTATGACACAGAGCTATTTGGTTATGTGGGAACTGGTGAAACAGGGTGTTGGCATTGGCGTGCTCGATGCCACAATTGGCGACAAGGAACCCCTCGTTCAACGGGTATTGCCCGATTTCAATTCAATAAAATTCCCGATGTGGCTTGTGGCCCACCGGGAACTTAAAACAAGTCGCCGCATTAGGCGTGTGTTTGATTTTTTAGCTGAAGAACTCGCGAAGATTTAGAACAAACGCTCGGTAAAGATCCGCTCGATATCACCGCCCCACATGCCGTGATAGGCGTCGAGCATGTTTTCTGCTGGGGTCTTTTCGGTTCTCAATGCTCGTTCAACGGGGTGCAAGAAAACGCTTTCGTCGAAATCTTCCCAGTTTTTACGTGCGCGGGAAGCCAAACCAGCGCGAGAAATTTCCAGCATATCCCGCGCAATATCACCAACTTTCCGGCCGCCAATTTCGGCTTGAAAGGCTGTTTTTGCGACGTCTACACGCAATTGATCGCGTTGTTCCGCGGTCCAGTCTTTCACCAAGTCCCAAGCCGCATCAAGGGACGTTTGATCATAAAGCACGCCGACCCAAAGGGCGGGCATCGCGCAAATACCTTCCCACGGGCCACTATCCGCGCCACGCATTTCAAGGAAACTTTTTAGTCGAACTTCGGGGAAAATTGTTGAAAGATGGTCTTCCCAATCCGCTTTCGTTGGCAATTCACCGGGCGCTTGTGGAAGTTTGCCATCCAGGAACGCTCTGAAACTTTCGCCTGCGCAATTGATATATTCGCCTTTTCGAATGATGAAATACATTGGAACGTCCAGCGCATAATCGACATAACGCTCAAAACCCATGCCGTCTTCAAACGCGAAGGGCAGCATACCGGTGCGGTCATTATCTGTGTTTTGCCAGATATGGCTGCGGTAAGACAAATAGCCGGACGGTTTGCCGTCAATAAAGGGAGAATTGGCGAAAATCGCCGTTGTAATGGGCTGAAGCGCAACGCTTGTGCGCAGTTTTTGCACCATGTCCGTTTCAGATGCGAAATCAAGATTAACCTGCACCGTACAAGACCGGAACATCATCGATGTGCCAAGCGTGCCAACCTTTTCCATGTATGGTTTCATAATGCCATAGCGGGACTTCGGCATCATCGGCATTTCATCCAAACCCCAAGTCGGCGCAACGCCCAAACCCAAAAACTCTAAACCCATTTCGTCGGTGATGGACCGGAGGAGTTTTAAGTGATTGCCTGTTTCAGAGCACGTTTCGTGGATGGTTTCCAGCGGTGCGCCAGACAGTTCTAGTTGCCCACCAGGTTCTAGCGAAATCGACGCGCCCATTTTTGGATCCTTAAGGCCAATAATATTGCCCTTATCCATTAAAGGGGTCCAATTGGTTTTTTCTTGAACTGTGTTCAGGATCGCCTGAATGCCCGATTTACCCTCATATGGGGTTGGCGATCTTTCCTTTTTGCAAAAGACAAACTTCTCGTGCTCGGTGCCGATGCGCCATTTGTCTTTTGGTTTGGAACCGTTGGAAAGGGCATGGATCAAATCGTCTTTTGATTCGATCATCGAGCTTGTGGCGACTTCGGCTGACATAGGACGTCCGTTTGTTAGTATCGGGCGTCAACCCGAATTTTGCATCAAATTTGCACTCGACAATAGCGTTCAAAAAATTTGTTTCAATCCTTTTATCGTAAATCACCGATATTTGACTGAATGATGGTCAATGCAACAATAGCAGCTGTGTCCGCGCGCAAAATTCGAGGGCCCAAACTTATCGGGACACAAAATGGTTTTGACAGCAATAGTTCACGCTCTGCATCCGAGAACCCGCCTTCAGGCCCGATAAGCACGGCGACGGGTGTATTTTTTAACGGCAGAAGGTATTTCGCCGCACTATCTGAACGCGCGGCTTCGTCCGCAAATACCAGTTTGCGGTTTGGATGCAGGTCATTCCATTGGCCGAGCAATTGCTCGAAGGTCAACGCGTCATGGACTGTTGGAACGTTTAAAATTTCGCATTGCTCTGCGGCTTCGGTCACGTTCGCCCGCATTTTATCCAGCTTTAAACGACCAATGATTTGAGTATGTTGGGTTAGAACAGGCTGCAAATGCCCAACGCCCATTTCGGTGGCTTTTTGCATCATGTAGTCGAGGCGCCCGGTTTTAAGCGGCGCAAAAATATACCATAAGTCAGAAGGCGGCGTTTGTTCTGCAACCTGATCGCGCACCGCCAAAATCGCGCCTTTGCGGTGCGGGTCTGCAATTTCGGCTAAAAACGCGCCGTCGCGACCGTTGAAAAGGACCAGCTGATCCCCCTGCTTTTTGCGCATCACATTGATCAAATAATTGGTTTGCGGCTTGTCGAGCTTAATCTGTTCATTTGCAACGAGATCAGTTTCAACAAATAGGCGACTTAGGTTTTTGTGATGGCGTGGCATGGTTCATTACTTGCTTGCAAATTGATAAACACCTAATAGCGTGTCTAAATGCTGATACAGAAATTGAGCCCATGAGTGAACCAAAAACTGAACGTGTAGCTGACGCCAGCGCCCAAAACTGGGTGGACCTTTATGCACCAGCAATTGCCCGCCCCTATTTGCGCCTTGCGCGGGTTGATCGACCCATTGGCATTTGGTTGTTGTTTTGGCCTTGCGCGTTTTCGTTAGGTTTAGCTGCAGTTGCTCAGCCCCAAACTGGGTATTCGTTTTACTATTTGTTCCTGTTTTTTGTTGGTGCGGCGGCCATGCGCGGCGCTGGATGCACGCTAAACGACATTGTCGATCGCGATATTGACGACAAAGTTGAACGCACACGATCGCGGCCCATCCCTTCGGGTCAGGTCAGCGTTAAAAAAGCGGTCGTCTTCTTGGTCATTCAATGCCTAGTTGGCTTGGTCGTCCTGCTGCAATTCAATGATTTTACGAAATTGTTGGGCGTTTCATCGCTGATTTTGGTGGTGATTTATCCGTTTATGAAGCGGATCACATATTGGCCGCAGCTATTTTTGGGTTTCGCGTTCAATTGGGGGGCATTAATGGGATGGGCTGCCATGTTCGGCACCCTGCATTACCCAGCATATTGGCTATATGCGGGCAGTATTTTATGGACCATTGGCTATGACACAATTTATGCGCTGCAAGATCGGGAAGATGATGCGCTGATTGGCGTGAAATCAACAGCACGTCTGTTCGGCAATTATGCACGCGAAATTATTGCGGCATTTTATGTTGGAGCGTTGATTTTATGGTGGTTCGCCGTGGATGGCGCTGGCGTCGGCAACGTTTTTCTTTATGCCGCGTGGGTTGTACCTGCACTTCTGGTTTGGCAGATCGTAACGCTGAAACCGAACGAGGGCATAAACTGCCTCGTTCGGTTTAAAGCAAATCGGTGGGTCGGGCTGGCACTAGCGCTTAGTTTATTCATCGAATATCGATTTTGAGTTTGGAGACTTCAAAATCACAACCCAAAGTGCTTTTTATGCCTAGCCAGAGACCAATCCAAGCTTGCGCTTGTTGAGGAAACGGGGGCGACGGTTTGCTTCTGTCGCCAATTTGCGACGGCTTGTTTCGTTGCCAAGCAATACACCGCCAACTTGCTGTGTATAGGACACCAATTCGCCGTTACCTGCGCGAATGAACAAAGGCAATGAGAGCTTTTTGCCCCAGTTTTGCCACTCAGCAACCACAGCCCGGTTACCTTCTTCTTCAAACACTTTATAATTCAAACCGCTATCGGGATGAACCAATTCAATTGAGCTGGTCAACGTTCCCTCATCTGAAATTGATGTTGCGACAGCAACGCCAACATATTCAGTCACCGGAACTTTAACTTTGATCGGGACGCCACTTTTAGAAAGGGTTTTTCGAACTGTTACCGTTTTCACATCTTCTTTTGGCGTGTTGTCATTTGCGGGCGAAAGAGAGGGCACATTTTGACCGTCTTTCGCAAATAGGATCACGTTGGATCCTTTGATTGTTGTGCCTTGCAGCATGTTGGTGCCTTCCTGTTAACACGAGAGCTTGTTTTTTATTTCGCTTCTCTTTGTTGAGGCCCAATCTACATCAGAGGTTTTCCCATCCACTTAAAAAAGTCGGTTAAATTTTCGTTGTTTCAAAGAGGGTTAGCAGGTTATGACCGGGTGTAAGAGCCGATTAACTCAAAAGGCATGGTTGCGTCCTATATAAAGGTCACATATCAGTCTGCCGGGCGGTTTCGCCATCTAGGAGCAATGAATGAGGCGACCAAGTGTCTTGGAAATCGAGGAAGATTTGGAACTGATCCGCAGCGCAGCGGTAAGTGCTGGCATCATTGCGACCGGATTTTTTCGTCAAGATGTAAAAACTTGGACCAAAGAGAACTCATCTCCAGTGTCAGAAGCTGACTATGCGGTGGACCGTTATTTAAAAGCCACCCTGCTCGCGGAACGCCCCGATTACGGATGGCTGAGCGAAGAAACCGCTGATGATTTAGACCGGCTCACTAAAGAGCGAACTTTTGTTGTTGACCCGATTGATGGCACACGCGGCTACTTACATGGCGATGATAGCTGGACCATTTGCATTGCCATCGTTGAAAATGGACGCTCCATTGCCGGTGTTGTTTACGCCCCAATTCGAGATGAGTTTTATGAAGCCGTTCTTGGTGGCGGTGCATATCTAAATGGCCAGCCATTGCAACGCCACATCCGCGCTGACAATGAAAGCCCTATAATGCCAGCACCAGACGCGGTGCATCGCGAGCTTGATGCGCGCGGCATATCATATGTGCGCGGTCCTGCGGTGCGCTCTTTGGCGCTCAAGTTGGTTCAAGTGGCAACCGGCGCTTTAGATATCGCTATTTCGCGTCGCGGCGCACAAGATTGGGATATTGCAGCCGCGAACCTGATCCTGAGCGAATGCGGAATTGTGCTGGAAGATGTGTGTTGCGGCGCGCCAATATTTAACAAGCAAGAAATTCGCCATGGCGCTATTGCCGCGATGGCAGAGGACAGTTTAAAAGACGATATCCATGAGGTGCTGCGCAACATATATGGCTGCCCAGCAACTCAATAGCTTTTAAGTAATGTGGGGACTTTATGAGCGAAGAAAACAAACAGCTGCTTCACCTGGTGATCGGTGGCGAATTAGAAAACATCAATGATATGACCTTCCGCGATTTGGATGAAGTCGATATTGTTGGCGTCTATCCAAACTATGAAGCGGCATGTGCTGTTTGGAAACAAAAAGCACAAATGACTGTCGACAATGCGCATATGCGCTATTTCGTTGTGCATTTGCACCGTCTACTTGATCCGGGTGCAAAGTAAGCATTTATGTCTGACGATATTGGCCAACCCGAAAAAACGGGCTTCTTTGATAGTCCAGCTTTCCGGCGCTTTTTGGGTTGGCATGTTCTTGGCGGCTATTTGCGGTTTACGTCCGCGACGTCAAAATTCGTTTACGACCCGCCAAATGCGCACGATATCGCTGCTGACCTGATGCCAGCGATATTTTGCTGTTGGCACGGCCAAGGCATGTTGGGCATGAAATTGGTGCCTGTTGCCAAGCAACTTTCAATTCTTACCTCCCGTCACCCAGATGGCCAAATCGTTGCTGCTGCGGCCCAAAGCTTTGGCTGCTCCAGCATTGATGGTTCTGGCGCTAGCTTTAAGCAGGACGAAGGCACTGGCGGCATGGCCGCCATGCGCGAAATGCTGCGTGAAATGAAACGCGGTCAGTCGATTGGTATCACAGCGGATGTTCCCCCTGTACCCGGTAGAAATGTCAGCGACGGTATCGCACTGCTCGCTCGTTTTTCCGGCCGGCCCATTATTCCTTATGCCGTTTCCAGTTCGCGTCGCACTGTTTTGGAAAATGTTTGGGACAAAATGCAGATCAATCATCCGTTCTCGCGTATGACGGCCTGTATTGATGAGCCCATCTATGTGCCTAGAACGGCTAAGGACTTAGCGCCCTATTCCAAAGAGCTCGCGATGAAGTTAGATCGCACAACCGCGCGCGCGTTGGAGCTTGCGGATAAGAAGAGCTAAACACCTCTACCCTCGTCATTCATTGGATTTATTGTTCCCTTGCGAACAAATTGCTTGTAGGTCGTTTGGTCCCGGATCAAGTCCGGGACAGCCAGGTGTGTTTGCCAATTCAATGGCCAAAAAGCAGGGGCACCCCCGGACTTGTTCCGGGGTCAGTTCTAGTCATCCGAAAAACACCACCTCGTCCAGAGTTTATCGGATCGAGAGGGTGAAATAAATGAAACCGACGTTCTAACCGTTCACAATTATCCGAACAGCCGCGTCTAATGCGCCAGGTGGGCCAACGCGCTCTATGCCGACTTTGCCACGTTGTTTTGTCGTTTTTGGATCGCTCAGGAACATTTCCATTTTACGCGCCAACATGCCAACATCTTGCTCAGTGCTTATCCGACTATCCCCCAACAGTCTTTCATTGCGTTGGACGCGCGATTTTCGCGAATCGTCCGCCACGATGGCAATGACTGGTGTGCCTAGTCCGGCACTTTGAAAAATCGCAGTGCCTTGCTGACCTACAACAAACAGAGAACCTTTCGCCAAGGTGCCAATGCCCTTGTCAAAAAAGTGGACTTTTGTGCCATCTGCGGTGGCAGCAATAGCTAAATGCGCGTTGCCAAGCAGCTCACCGTCAACGCGTTTCAGGTTTGCGCGCTTTAGTAAGCGATCCAGCTCAACACTCGGTGCCACCGGCACAAACAATGTGAGGGGGTATTTTGACGAAAGGCGGCTTATCGCATCCATCTGCATTTGAAACAGTTTGCCAGCCCCCTCGCGACTGCCAGGGAGCAGCGTGACTGCCGTTTTATCTTGAACCAAAGATGACACGTCAAAATCTAATGTTGGCACTGTGTCCATCATTAAATTGCCGGCAAAGCCCGCATCCACGTCGATCGCACGTAAAGCTCCGGCCAAGATATCATCGCGGCAAAGCACTTTTTTCACTGTGCGTTTCAGTATCTGTTTTTCAATGGTTGAATAATGACGCGCAAAGCCCGAATTATAGACATCAATGTGCAAATCAACCTTTTGACCGCCAGCAAACGCCAATAACGGGCCAATCATGTCGCCGACGGTGACGATTTTGTCCCAACGCCCGCGTTGGTCCCGCATGAATTTAACGTGTTTGACTGCTGTTACCGCAAGGCCGCTTTGAAAATCTTTCAGCAATGAGCCAATTTTGCGGTGGCCTTCGCTGGCCAATTTTCCGCGCGGACCAACAACGTCACAAATGCCAGCATAAGATTTACCGGGCCCAACGGTGGGCAATGCCTCAACCTTGACGGTTTTGACAAGCTCTTTGGCCAGCACAGCCGCCATGGCGTCTTCGCCATATCCATTGGAAATTAGAAGGACACGCATTGGTCACCAATTCGGCGTTACTTGCCGCCCGCATTTGCTTTCATCGATGCGGTGGCATCAACGTAAGGCTCCTGCTTATCGACGCTCCAATAAGTGAGATCTTCTAGGGAAATTTTTCGCCCTGTTATCGCGCAGGTCACAAAATGACCGGGCTGTATAACGGCGAAATCTGCATCCAAATAGCGCAATTTTGCTTCACGCTGACCAAATCCGGGTTCAAAGATATTCATGATGTCCTCTTATCTCCTCAACATATAGGAAAGGCAAACGCAAAAATCAAAATAAGCTTTCTTGCGCATCGTCTTTTTTTGCCAATTTCGGCTTAACCTGCTTCTTATGTTTGGTCGTGTTGGGTTTCGCAGCGGGTGGCGCGTCCGAAATAGTTGCGCCGACGTCGCCATCGTTAAAGCGCAGGGTTACACCGTCGCCTTTTTCCAATGCCGTTGCAGATCGAGAAACTTGGCCTTCGCTGTCCAAAACCATTGCATAACCTCGGCTCAACACGCCTTTATAACTGAGGCTATTCAGCAATTTAGTTTGGGTTTGCAAAACCGCTTCGCGCTTGTCCAACAAGCGTTGGAATGCTGGGGTCATCGATTTCGCCAATGGCTCCAGCCGCAAACGGGCGCGGCTCGTGGGTTGTTTTAGCCCCTGATCCAAACGAGCGCTCAGGGTATTCAGGCGGTCATGCAAGTTTTTGTGTTTTTGCTCAATCGCATTTGCAGAAACGCGTGGGGCCAAAACACCCAATTTCGAGCGCTTTTGTTGCACAAACTGAACCAGCGCGTTGCCCAAACGCAATGTCGCCATGTCTTGGCGTTGCCGCGCTGTCGCGGTCAATTCCTGTGCCTTGGGCATTGCAGCGGCAACGGCACGCATCCGGTCTTTGAAATTTGAGAGCGTACGCAATTGCGCGTTGCGCGTGCGTGATCCCAAATCTTCGACATAGTTGACCAATTCAGCTTTTACCGGCACAGCCATTTCAGCGGCCCCGGTTGGCGTTGGTGCGCGTTTATCAGACGCATAGTCAATCAGGGTAATATCTGTTTCGTGGCCCACAGCCGAAATCAGAGGGATTTGCGAGTTGGCCGCGGCCCGTACGACGATTTCATCGTTAAAGCCCCAAAGGTCTTCAATCGAGCCGCCACCCCGTGCCACGATTAAAAGATCCGGTCGCTTAATCGGCCCATCCGGCGTCATCGCGTTGAACCCATCAATTGCATTCGCCACTTCCGCGCCACAGGTATCGCCCTGCACGCGGACGGGCCAAACAATGACGTGGGTGGGAAAGCGGTCATCCAACCTGTGCAAGATATCGCGGATGACTGCCCCGGTGGGCGAAGTAATCACCCCGATGGTTTGCGGCAAATAGGGCAGTTCTTTTTTGCGCTCTGCATCAAACAGGCCCTCGGCGGCCAATTGTTTGCGGCGCTGCTCCAACAATGCCATCAGCGCACCAGCACCCGCCGGTTCAATATGTTGGATTACGATTTGATATTTTGAAGAACCGGGGAAAGTCGTTAGCTTTCCCGTTGCAATCACTTCCATACCTTCTTCGGGTTTGATCGCCAGTTTGGAAAATACGCCACGCCAAATCACCGCATCGATTTTGGCCTTATCGTCCTTAAGACCAAAATAGGCATGCCCCGACGCGTGCGGGCCACGATATCCGCCAATTTCACCGCGAACACGGACGTGACCATATTTGTCCTCAACCGTTTTCTTGAGCGATTGGGAAATTTCGGTGACGGTAAATTCGTGTGCGTTGCTCTTCAATTCATCCATAGATCAACAGGTGCAACGGATATTTCATCGCGTCAAGGGTGACGTTTCTCAATCAACATGATATGGCAGCGCCAACGGTCAATTCACTAGATATCTGGACAATATTCATGAACATTTTATTGATTGGTTCTGGCGGTCGCGAACATGCATTGGCATGGGCAATTTCCAAATCTAAACACACCGATTCTCTTTTCATCGCCCCCGGCAATGCTGGCATGCAAGAGTGTGGAAAAATTGTTTCGTTGGACATTGAAGACCATGCGGCAATTGCCGAATTTTGCGCCGAGGAAAATGTGCAATTCGTGGTGATCGGACCAGAGCAACCTTTGGTTGACGGCCTCTCAGATGTTTTGCGCGAATGCGGGTTGAAAGTCTTTGGCCCCTCACAAGCCGCCGCGCAACTTGAAGGGTCAAAATATTTCACGCACCAATTGTGTGACGAAATGAATGTTCCAGCCGCAAAATACGCCAAATTTGATGCGCTGGCACCTGCACTTGAATATTTGAACACACAAGAAGCGCCAATTGTCATCAAGGCTGATGGATTGGCCGCTGGTAAAGGCGTAACCGTTGCCGAAACAATGGAACAGGCCGATGCCGCCGTTCGCGATTGCTTTGATGGGGCGTTTGGTGAGGCTGGCGCATCAGTTGTGATCGAAGAATGTATGATTGGCGAGGAAGCCAGTCTGTTCGCCCTTAGTGATGGCAAGAACGTTGTGCTGTTGCCTTCCGCGCAAGATCACAAACGCGCCTTTGATGGCGACACGGGCCCCAATACAGGCGGCATGGGTGCATATTCCCCTGCCCCTGTGATGACAAATGAAATGATTGAGCGTGCCCGCAAAGAAATCATCGAACCAAGCATTAAAGGCCTAGCTGACAGAGGCACGCCTTTTACCGGGGTTCTATTTGCCGGCTTGATGATCACCGCCGAGGGGCCAAAGCTCATCGAATATAATGTGCGCTTTGGTGACCCTGAATGTCAGGTGTTAATGTTGCGGCTCCAATCAGACATTGTTGAACTTTTGAGCGCCTGCGCAGACGGCACCTTGGGTGAAGAACAACCAGAATTCGACGATGGTGTTGCCCTCACAGTTGTGATGGCAGCCAATGGCTATCCCGGTGCATACGAAAAGGGCACCCAGATCAAAGGCCTGAACACAATCGACGATGGAAACGTCAAAGTGTTCCACGCGGGCACTAAACTTGAGGGCGACAAACTAGTTGCCGTTGGTGGACGCGTTCTAAACGTCACCGCCAAAGGCGCCACCGTTCAAGAAGCCCGCGACCGCGCTTATGCCGCGATTGATAAGATCGATTGGCCAGAAGGCTTTTGCCGTAAAGACATCGCTTGGCGGGCAATTGAGCGGGGTTAGAACGCCCTTCGATCAGGCAAGCGAGCAGCATTCAGCACCCTCGTCCATTGGTACATCAAACCTATCCTGACCAAGTGGTTTTAGGTCCCGGCTCGAAGGCCGGGACGGCCAAAGCTTTTTGCAAGCTGGTTGCCATGCGCTCGCTGGCATTCCCGGACTTGATCCGGGGTCTCGTTGCGTTTGTCACTGTCCTGGTCCTTTTAGGTGAGCAACCTTTCTCGCCAGGCTTTTTGCTGGGCAACCTATCACACCAAGAAGCCCACAAAACCTCATCCTGAGCTTGTCGAAGGATGGAGTGCAGTTACGTTGCTCGCCCTTCGACAAGCTCAGGGTGAGGCAAAGGGTTTTGTTGCTAGATGTTGCGTTTCCGACAGTCGAAGGGGCTAGCACTGTCACGACAACGCCATATGCAAGTTTACTGATTAGTTCTTAGAAAACCGCTTGTTCGCTGTTAATATGCGTCCGACCAGTGGTGCTGCTGCAATTCACCTAATGATTTGAAGATAAGCTCGTTGCTGGGGTTCGTTACCGCAACGAGTACACTTGTTCCCCAAAACCTCAAACGTTCTTGGCACACGCCACACGGGGATAATATTTTAAATGGAGATTTTTCATTTTCTCTGAAAATACACAAGCTATGGGTTACAGGTACATTTTGCTTGTGCGCCTCTAGAAAACTGCCAAGCTCCATGCAGGACGACAACACATCCAATTCCGTGTCGGGGGCCACACTCGTCACAATCTCGCCTGTTGCTAGACGCACTGCAGCTGCACCACCCCACCCTTTCGGATAGCGTTGCTCAACGAGATTCAATGCGGCAGAATATATATCTTCTTCAAGACTCTTTTTTTTCATATTCTCATCCCAACCTTTTTACCGCGTGACGCTAGATAGCAAGCAGCGCGAAAAAAATCAGCCCTACTCCCCCAATATCTCAACAATCGCCCGTCTCGACATTCGTGTAAGTTGGATTTTATCTGACCCGCGATAATATTGATAAGCATTGAGGGCCACTAAAAGCGCCCAGCCGCGCCCTCTTGACCATTCGGCCTCATCGACCTGCATTGCAGTTTTGAATTGCTGGCGCCCATCAGCATTAAACAACCACCACGCTGGCAGCAGATCGACCGAAGGGTCACCGACGCCGGCAAGGCCAAAGTCTATAATGCCAGATAGGTTGCCAGCCTCATCAACCAGAAGGTTGCCTGCATGTAAATCACCGTGCAGCCAAGTTGGTTGGCCATTAAAAACTGGTGCATCTAGGGCGTCTCGCCAAATGTGCCGTAGATCTGCGCTGTCAAATTCATCCGAGACAATATTTATCGCGTTTTGGGCAACGTGATCTAGTTCGGCAAGCGGTATGCCCCGGTCGTGATTTTGCTTGCCGCTCATATATTTTTCGTCTGGTGCGATAAGGCGCAATCGATGGATCATTTTTGCCAAATCAACTGCAATCACCGTCAAATCTTCAACTTTGATTGAACTACAATCTTTGCCTTCAATCCAATTGTAAACTGCCCAGCTCGCGTTAAATGCGTCACTCGGTTTGCCGACAGCAACGACGCTTGGCACGTTGCACCCCAAACCGCCAAATTTGGGCAAAATGTCGATTTCTTTCTCAATCGCTTGGGCGCAGGAAGGCGAAAGAGGGAACCGCAGAATTTTGTCCGCCCCCAATCGAAACAGCTTATTATCCGTGCCACCAGTTTCGAGATGCGTCACGGGCAAATCCAACCATTCGGGAAACTGTGCTGCAATCAGCTGTTGCGCCATACGGACATCAATTTGAAATTTCACGGGATTTTGTTCAGCCATGACGATTTATTTACTCAGGAGGGATTGTTTTTTGCTAGCGATCTACCCACTCTTATCATTAGTGTTGTTTCATCGGGGCAACAGTCCATAAAATTGTTAACCAGCAAATGGTATGCTGGTTATAGTTGAGTAGTAGTATTGGGTGACGATTATGACGACCGATTATGGTCCTCGCATTGGCGTCGCTTTAGGTGGTGGCGCAGCACGCGGTTTATCCCACATCTCGGTAATTGAGGCGATGGATGAACTGGGTTTACAGCCAAGTCTGATCGCAGGCACATCTATTGGCGCGTATATTGGCGCAGGCTGGGCTTCTGGCATGACGGGCCGCGAAATTCGCGAACATGCTTTTGATGTATTGGGCTCCATGCGGGCTTTGAGTTCTAGGCTTTGGAAAACCCAAGTCTATGACATTCGTGAGATGTTTCAGAACGGCATCTCCATGCAGTTTGACGCGTTGCGGGTGCTGGCTTCGTTTTCTCCACAACCCTTTCCACGTCGGTTCCGTGAGTTAAGAATTCCGCTAAAAGTTGTGGCGACGGATTACCGCTCTTGGCATCCCGCTGTTTTTCATACCGGGCGTTTGGACCAAGCCTTGGCTGGCTCCATTGCCATTCCAAGTCTGTTCAAACCTGTGGTTCATGAAGGCCGCATGCTCGTGGACGGTGGCGTTGTTAATCCGCTGCCGCTTGATTGTGCGAGCCAGGGCATGGATGTGGTTATTGGGGTCGATGTAAATGGCGACCCGATGCTAACCGACCCCAGATATACGCCGTCCACCATTGATATTGGCATGGGCGCGGCGCAAATTATGATGCACGCGATCACCGCGCAAATGATTGGCGCTTATCCGCCAGACATTTACGTGAAGCCGAATGTAGGCTCGATTGGTGCTTATGAGTTTTGGCGGGTACGTGAAGTGCTTGAAGCAGGCGATGCGATTAAAGATCGTTTCAAGTACCAACTAGAAGCAAAAGTTGAAGCGTTTATCGCCGGGCAGCAAAGAACTCTCGAAGCAGTTTAGCGCTTTGGGTTTCATTAAGGCCCGAAATTATTTCGGGCGCATGATGGCATGTATCAGACGCAAAAAACCGTACGCCATTTTCCACGGCCCCACCCTTGGGGTCATCCGCACCGTAATAAACGCGGCGTAGTTTTGCGTGGGCAATCGCCCCGGCGCACATGGTGCATGGCTCTAGCGTAACGTAGAGATCACATTCGGCTAAACGCCCGGTTCCAACAATTTCCAGCGCCTGTTTTATCGCTAACATTTCTGCATGCGCGGTGGGGTCGGCTAACGCTTTCATTTGATTAGCAACCTTGGCGATGACCTCACCATTGTGAACTATAACAGCCCCAACCGGCACTTCGCCATTGTTGGCGGCATCTTGCGCTAATTCCAGCGCGATTTGCATCGGGGTCTGATTTGGTTTTTGGTCAGCGTTTACAGTCATCGAGCCACTTTGGTTGTGTACAAGAGCATTGCCATAAGATTGGGACGGATGCAAAGCATCAAAATCAGCGTTAGGCTGTTCCCAATAGGAGAATCAGTACATGCGCATTCGGCAATTGCCCGACGATCTGGTGAACAAAATTGCGGCCGGCGAAGTCATTGAGCGCCCGGCGAGCATCGTCAAAGAATTGGTTGAAAACGCCCTAGATGCGGGCGCAACCCGAATTGGCGTGACCACCAGCGCTGGCGGCAAATCCCTTATCCGCATTGAAGATAATGGCCACGGTATGGACGAAGCGGATCTGCGCCTTAGCATTGAGCGACACGCCACCTCAAAACTGCAAGATGATGAGCTGGACGATATTCGCACATTGGGCTTTCGTGGTGAGGCGCTGGCCTCCATTAGCGCTGTATCCGAGTTGAGCATTGCGACGCGTTCAAAAGAAGCGGAACTTGGGCTCAAGCTAAGTTTTGACGGCCCGAGAATTGTGATCTCCCCCAGCCCAATGCCCCATGGCACGGTTGTTGAAGTTAAATCTCTGTTTAAAAATGTCCCTGCCCGTCTCAAGTTTTTAAAGACAGATCGGGGCGAAACAAATGCCATAACCGATGTGATGCGGCGTTTGGCGATGTCAAAACCACACGTGCAGTTCGTGCTGCAAGGCTCTGATCGGCAAACCACAAACTGGCCCGCACAATCTGGCGATAGCGCTGCGAAAAACCGCCTTGGCCAGATCATGGGCAATGATTTTGCGCAAAACGCGGTGCCGATTGATTATCAACGTGGTCCGGTAAATGTTTCGGGCATGGCCGCGCTGCCGACCTATACGAAAGCCAATTCACTTTCTCAGTTTTACTTCGTCAATGGTCGCCCTGTGCGGGACAAAGTATTGCTCGGTGGCGTGCGCGGCGCTTACTCTGATTTTTTGCACCGGGATCGGTTTCCTGTCGTTGCGATTTTCATCGACATGCCTTCCGCTGATTTGGACGTGAACGTGCATCCAGCAAAGTCCGAAGTGCGATTTCGCGATCCCGGGTTTGTGCGAGCTGCGGTTATTCGCGCTTTGATGAATGCGTTGGACGCAGCAGGGTTCCGTGCCTCGAAAACGGTATCGGACGCCACACTAGCGGCGTTTCAGCCCGGTGTTGCTGGTCAGGCACCGGCACAAGGTCCAGCGCCGTATGGCATGGCTGAAAACGGCCAACCCTCGATTGATCCGCAAGTCGAACGCACCATGCAATATCAAGGCGATTACGGCTATCGCCCTTCCTCTATGTCACCCCAAATGCCACGCATGGATGGGCTAAACGTCCCAAGCGCGCGTATGGAAGATTTGGCGAACGCCGACTTTGCCGCGCAAGAAGATATGGCCGTCGGCGAACATCCGCTTGGCGTTGCCCGCGCTCAATTGTTTGAGAATTACATCGTCGCCCAATCTGATGACAGTTTGATTGTTGTCGATCAACACGCCGCCCACGAGCGGCTGGTCTACGAGCGGTTCAAAGCCGAGTTAAACGACGGCCCCGTCCCCGCGCAAAAACATCTGATCCCAGTGGTCATTGATCTACCCGAAGAAGACTGCACCCGGCTGGAAGACGCAGCAGAAGCACTTTCGCAGGTGGGACTAGGGCTTGAACGGTTTGGCCCCGCCGCCATCGCGATTTACGAAACCCCAGCCCTGTTGGGCAATTCTGACGTACACAAATTGGTCCATGATGTGGCAGACCAACTGGCTGAGTGGGATAATATTTCCGTCGTCATGGAGCGCCTAGAAGAAATCGCCGCCCGTATGGCATGCCACGGTTCGGTCCGTTCCGGTCGTCGCCTCAGGGCTGAGGAAATGAACAAACTGCTGCGCGAAATGGAAGCCACCCCTCATTCGGGCCAATGTATCCACGGTCGTCCGACATATGTGGAGTTGAGCAAGGTGGATATTGAGAAGCTGTTTGGGCGGCGGTAGGCTAGCTTTTCCGCGCCGCCGTTGGTCGCTGCGCTCGCGGTTTTTCATCGCCGCCGTCGGCCCTACAGGCCTTCCCCGGCACCCCCGCGGGTTTTCATCGCCGCCGTCAGCCCTACGGACCTTCCCCGGCACCCCCGCGGTTTTTCATCGCCGCCATCGGCCCTACGGGCCTTCCCCGGCACCCCCGCGGTTTTTCATCGCCGCCATCGGCCCTACGGGCCTTCCCCGGCACCCCCGCGGTTTTCATCGCCGCCGTCGGCCCTACGGGCCTTCCCCGGCACCC
>NZ_JBPOEU010000028.1:0-40953 GCF_051251695.1 Maritalea sp.
ACTGCAAGTTTATGGGTGAGGTTTTTGATCTGCGCGCGGGTGGAAACCCGCAGTTTTGCATCCAGATTGGAAAGCGGTTCGTCCATCAAAAACACATTTGGCTCGCGCACAATAGCCCGGGCAAGTGCAACACGTTGGCGCTGCCCCCCAGAAAGCTCGGCAGGTTTGCGATGTAGAAATTCGGTCAATTCAACCATTTCGGCCGCTCGCATGACCCGTTCATCATGGGTTGCGGGATCAATTTTTCTCACCTTCAGCGGAAACCGAATGTTCTCATAGACATTCATGTTGGGGTAAAGGCCATATGATTGGAAAACCATGGCCACATCCCGATCCTTGGGCTCCAGATCATTGACGACCTGCCCGTCGATCTTGATCTCGCCATCAGACACATCCGCCAAACCGGCGATCATGCGCATCGTTGTCGTTTTGCCACAGCCAGACGGACCCAAAAGCACCAAAAACTCTTTGTCCGCAATTGTTAGGTTAAAATTGTCGACACCAACGAATAAACCCCACTTCTTTGTGACATTCTTCAATTCAATTTGCGCCAAAATTACCTCCCCAAAACACCGATGCATAGATTTTGCATTCGTATGCAATATAGGTAACCAGAAACTGACACTGTTAGCAACGAAAAAATTGCATTCGTATGCAAATTGGTAGATACTGGTGTAAATATCAATTAACACTTCCCCCCTAACTATTTGAGAACAAACGAAATGCCAGGCTATCAGTCAGAAAAATCGACCATACTATCGCTCTACAAAAAGATGGAAAATCATGGCATTGATGCATATTGCGATGCGTTGGATGAGCTGACACCTGAAAATTATGTCTGGCGGGGATATCACCCATTTGATGAACTTGAGGGTGCTCAAACTGTGGGCGATCAATTTTGGCGACCTTTGAGCAACGCGATGAGCAATCTTACGCGCCGCATGGACATTTTCATGGCTGGGACCAACATGTTCGCAGATGGTGAGGTTTGGGTTTGCTCGATGGGCCACTTAATGGGGCTATTTGATAATCAGTGGCTTGGCATTCGCCCAACCGGTAAGCTTGCGATGTTGCGCTATTGCGAGTTTTCTAGGGTTTCAAATGGAAAAATCATTGAAACAGCGATGTATTTCGATATTCCCCATTTCATGATGCAAGCGGGCCAAAACCCCTTTGCGCCACAAACCGGCGCACATCTTGTTCAACCGGGGCCTGCGCCGCATAACGGTTTAATGTTTGAACAGCAGGCGCCGTTAGAGGCGGAGGAAACGCTGGCCCTGATCAATCACATGGTTGGTGACCTCGGTCAATGGCAGAACAAGCTTCCACTAGAAGAAGAATTGGCCCAAACGTGGCACGACGATATGCTTTGGTGGGGACCGGCTGGCGTGGGCGCAACATATACAATTGAACGCTATGCCAAACAACATTCCGCGCCATTTAGAGCCGCATTTACCAACCGCTCAAAAACCAAACATGTCTGCCGCATGGCCGAAGGGCAATTTGGCGGTTTTTTTGGCTGGCCCAACTTCACAGCGACACATACTGGCGGCTTTATGGGGCTGCCGAGCTCAGACAAGCCAGCGGAATTTCGCGTCATTGACATGTATCGGCGCGACGGCGATAAATTAGCAGAAAATTGGATATTTATCGACTTCCTTCATATGATGAAACAGATGGGTGTAGACGTATTGTCGCGAAATAGAACACATCAATTCTAACACACATCCGATTGCGTCCAACAAATCAATGGACGTCGACAAAGGGCTTATTCTGTTGAAAAACACTTGTTGATTATGGTTGTAGTACTAATTCAATTTTCTTGTTGATCATGGGGAATTTGAACGATGATGGGACCGCGTACAGAAGCACAATCTGCGCTGTTTTATGAGTTTTGTTTAGAAGATCATGTGCCTGACGAGCACCTGTTACGCCGCATCGAGGCTGTCATTGATTTGTCGAGTTTACGTCAGCACCTTGCGCCTCATTACAGTTCCACCGGACGCCCTTCGATTGATCCTGAACTGATGATCCGTATCCTGCTGATCGGCTACTTGATGGGCATTCGTTCTGAGTGACGGCTCTGTGATGAAGTGCATCTGAACATAGCCTATCGCTGGTTTTGTAAGTTGGATTTGACCGATGAGGTTCCAGACCATTCTACCTTTTCGAAGAACCGACATGGCCGCTTTCGTGACAGCGAGCTGTTGCGGCAAGTGTTTGAAAGGGTTGTTTCCCAATGCATAGAGTTCGGTTTGGCTAGCGGTGAACGTTTGGCAGCCGATGCCAGCATAATTGCCGCAGACGCAAATCGGCAAAACTCTTCTCGACAAGAAGATTGGGAACCTGAGATAATTGATCCTACATCTGCGCCACGCGCCGTAAGGGAATATCTCGAAACGCTTGATGATGCCGCCTTTGGTGCAGCAAGTCCTGTTAAACCCAAATATACCTCGCATTCTGACCCTGCAGCGCAATGGACTGGTGCACGCGGCGGGCCTGCTTACTTTGCATATTCCGCCAATTACCTTCTTGATACAGACAATGCGATCATCCTGGACGTCGATGCTACACGGTCCATACGGCAGGCCGAGGTCAGGTCTGTTCAGATCATGATTGATCGACTGAAACGCAAGCCATGATATGAAACCGGAACGATTGATCGCTGACACGGCCTATGGAACTGGTCCGATGTTGGAATGGTTGGTTGTTGAGCGCGGGATTGCGCCACATATCCCTGTCTTTGACAAGTCAGGTCGCAAGGATGGAACGTTTGAACGGGCTGACTTCACCTTCGATGAACAAGGTGATCGTTACATCTGCCCAAGCGGTAAAGAGCTCAAGCAATACCATCGTGCCTTCACAACACCAAGATCAGGTCCAAACAAAGATGCAACCCTTCGGTATCGTGCACAAAAGTTTGATTGTGATGCCTGCGCACTAAAACCAAAGTGCTGCCCCAAACAAGCAGCGCGCAAAGTCACAAGAACGATCTTTGAAAACTCACGCAATGAAGCACGCCGTTTAGCTCAAACGCATCAATATGCGATCTCGCGAAAACTGAGAAAGAAGGTGGAGATGTCGTTTGCCCATCTCAAACGAATACACGGCTTAAGTCGGCTCAGATTACGTGGACCATGTGGCGCAAATGACGAATTCCTCCTCGCCGCAACCGCTCAGAACCTCAAAAAGCTAGCAAAATGGGCAACAAACCCAATGCCAACACGAAAACCAGTGTAAATCGGTGGTACGTAACCCTTACCTGCATTCCGGGATTGCAAAATATAGCGGGTTTTTCAACGGAATAGGCTCCAAGCAGCCGATTGCCAAACTGGTGCGTTGTTGCTCCCCAATGTCTGCTTGAAGGAACCTTGGCGTCAAACTCTTAAGCCAGCCAGACGTCCGCTTCCCGCCCATCTACGATCTTACTTCAACCCACAAATTACTGGTCGGCAGGGAACTCGGTCACCCTTTAACATCAATTTCGATTGTGTAAATTCTGCGTTGCTGTTTTGGCTGCGCCAGGATATGCCGAGAGATGTCTGCAGCTATCGCAGAGTCAAAAGGCAGTTGATTTTCAAAGTTTGATAATAGATTGGACGGCCAAGGCGCTTGGGTCTGAATTGTGACAAATCGATTGATGCCTATCCAATTTGTTTCCTGTACCCAATCCAACTGACCTTTTTTGTCTCGACCTGGCATTAAGACTGTCGAGTTCTTCTGGTCACAAAGCAGCGGTGAGAACGACCAATTGGTTCTGCATTGCTGAATGCCGATAACATTGCCACCTCTTAGCTCACTTTTGAACTCCACCCGAAACCAGTCTGAAGTCGAAACCTGATGCTCCACTTCTCGCTTGGCTTCAGATTTTCGCGCGACGGCATCTAGACCGTTGTGTTTTTGGACGAAGAGCGTTGCAGAACTGAAATCACCTTCGCTTTGCAAAAGTTCAAGCAGGCTTATGTCGGTGTTTGTTTGCAGATACTGCTCCACGCTGAGCACTGCCCCTTTAAGAACCTGCTCGACTTCCGAGATATTCATACGCCTATCGCTGCTTGCAAAAATCGCATCTGCGAATAGTTGAACCACATCCGGATATCTCTTTGTTGGAATGAGCCCGGGCGTCGCTTTGTCCGCGCCGGTATCCGCCCAAGATTCAATAGTTTTGCGTTTGGAGCCAAGCGCTTCAGCAATCGCGGATAAATCCGAAAACTGCCCATATTCGATCAGCAGCGCAAATTTACGTCTGAGCTGTGGGATCGTTCTGTCTTTGCTCAAATCCTTACCCCCAAATCCAGCTATTCGCTGCGTCAAACCTGACTTTGTCGGTTCCATAATTGCTAGTTCAGCTTATGGGCGCAAGGGCCATTTTTAGTACCAATGCTGCGCTTTCACAAGAAGCCGTCCTTAGGGCGAGAAACCGTAGAATTGGCGAGGGTTATGAAACCGCAAGTTCAAGCTGAGGAAAGTGATCTGGTCGTACGATCTAACAGACACGTCAGTTCAATCGTGCGACGAATTAAAACAGACAGCAAAAACGAAAAATCAATCCGTCCAACGTTGGAAGCGCCAAGCGAATTGTTGTTCGCGTGCGACTTCTTCAATGATGCTTTGTTCGATGGCAAGCTTCCAGATTGCGTCATCACCTATACGCGTAAGAAGAACGTGCTGGGTCATTTTTATCCTGATCGGTTCGAGCGTGCAGATGGTGGGTTTTGGCCAGAACTTTCGCTGAACCCAACCTATCTGGCCCTGCGCGAGCAAAGAGATTCTCTTTCAACGCTAGTGCATGAACTTGCCCATGTGGCACGTCACTACTTTGGTCCCCCAAATCGTCGCGGCGGACGTGGATCGAATGGTTATCACGATTTGGTATGGGCCAGCATCATGGAAGAGATTGGCTTGATGCCATCAAACACGGGACTTCCTGGCGGTAAGAAAACTGGCAATCGCATGACGCACTATATTGTTGATGGTGGCCCGTTTGATGTTGCCTGTCAGGCGTTGCTCGACAGCGGCTTTCGGATCAATTGGCATGATCGTTTGGTCTTCTCGAGCGTCGACCCAAAGGGCGGCTTGGACGGAGATCTCGTCTCTCCGGCAAAAAAAGACCGGATCAAGTTCACTTGTCCCAAATGCACGCTCAAGGCTTGGGCCAAGCCCTCGGCTTTGCTGACATGCACAGACTGCAGCACGCCGATGCGCTCGGCTCAGAGTTCCACCACAAATCTCATCAAGGTTCTTTGAAAGGAAGCATAATGGCCAGATACACCCAAAGAAAACGCCAACGGCTAGGGATTGAAAAACCAGAGGCCAAACCGCTGGTCAAAACAATTATTGCCATCACTTCGGTTTGTTCTGCAGTTTTACTCGGGCTAGCAGCTCCCGCATTGCTTGATAGTTCAACAGCGTTTGATTTTGTCAAAATTGGCGTTTTGGTGTTGGCGGTTGGAACGATTACGTTTGGCGTCAACATATTGGCCATTGATCGCATTGCCCCATTGGCTGCGATTGGGATTAAAAGTGCATTTGTTGCGGGTGCAGCTGCAATCCTATTAGTGGGTTCAGCTTTGTTTGCCTCAACTTATGCAGGGTTGGTTCGCCCACAAGTTGCAGAATTGCGATTGCAAGCGTTTGGTGATGACCTCACTTCACACATGGGTGCAGTTCATGAACAAGCTCTTGAAGCGGGACGCATCGTGCCGATCATTCGGGCGAACGCTGCAGACCGAGAACAAAATTTATCTTGCGAAATTCAACAATCTTGCCTTTCGGAACATCCGGTTGCTGGCGATGGTCCAGTTGCCCGATTGTTGCGGTCGCACGTTGTGCGGGCAACATTAATGGGTTGCAACGCAAATATGCTGACAATCTCCGAGCGGTACTGGGTGATGAAGGTCAAAAGAAACTGGCCTCGCCTAAATTCCCAGGCAAGGTCGGCGTTGCAGAAACGCTTGAGACCAAATGGCTGATGCATTTCTTTCCAATCGCTCTGTTTGTCGGGGTTTTGGAACTTGTGTGGCCCTTTCTGATCTATCTCACAACTTGCTGGGTGTTGTGGAACAACGTTCGGCGCAACGACCCCCCAGCACCCAAGCCAGAGAAACCAAGTCCGTTCGAAGTGTTGTTTGTGCCAACACCCCCCGACAACTCGCTCGAGAACGGTTTGGATCACGCGCCCCAATACTCCAATGGCAAAGCACAACGTGCCCAAACCTCTTCCAACGGAGCGCGCAATGGGCAGCAAAATGGCTCCAATCGTGGCGATAGGAGAGGAAATGTGACAAGTTTTCCACAACAATAACTTAGGTTGGCTACCCTGTAAAAGCTGACCATTGTTTTAATTGGGTTTATTAGGATGTTGGCTAACCAACTTTCTACGCAAAAACATGAAACAATACCCTCACCGTTTCCTGCTACAATGTTGTAACGCCCGTCTTTACAACACCCAAATAAGCGCAGAACAAAGCCTATTGCTCATCATTGAATGTGTTCGCAAAAGAGACATGGTCTCGCCGCAAACTTATCGTTTTTCTGTCAAAAAATAACCGAGAAGAAATTTAAGCATTTGATGGTCGATCACAATCGACCAAGACGACTAAAATCGTCTTATTTGCCCATAATTTATTTGAGGAATATTGCAATGACAACATTTGACGTTAAGACATACGGTGCGGTTGGCAATGGCACAACTGATGACACCAGTTCAATTCAAAACGCAATCAATGCGGCTATCGCGAACGGTGGCGGCACGGTTTATTTTCCACAGGGCGACTACAAAACCACTTCCACTTTAACGCTTACAAGTCTGGAAGGCGTCTCACTCAAGGGTGATAATTGGAATTCAGCAAAAATTAGGTCGGCTGCAAATGGTGACACTGTACGTGTTGAGTCTGGTGCGGGGTTTGAATTGAAAAACTTAGGCTTTCACCCACTCATAAATAAAACATCAGGTGCAGAGATCAATTTAAAACAAGGCTTTTCCTTCGTGATCAACGGAGTAAACATTTTTGATTCTGGACCAAGTTCGCAGCCTAATGTTGGCATAGCACTCAACAATTATGGAACACAATTCAAATACTGGATTGAGAACACCGAAGTAAACGGGTGCAGGGAGCAAGCCATCGTCATTGGCAAATCGGGAGGCGGCCTGGTTCAAGATGTGTGGTTACGAAATATCATTGTAGCTCGCTCTGGCGCCGAAGGACTGCTAATGGTCAATTGCTCCGGAATTGACTGTGTCAATCTAGAATCGCTAAATGACACCCAAGGTGTGGCCACGTATCCAGGCAACGGACAAATTGTGAAGTCGGTCAAAATGACAAACGCCATTTTTGACACCGGATCGGACTCTGGCTTCAAAATGCTGACTGGTGGAGGCAGTGTCTATGATTGCCAATTTTCAAACTGTTGGTTTTCTGGCAACAGTAATCATGGGTTGTGGGTTGCGCAAGGTACGGGAAAAATCGATGGCATCATTTTCACCGGCAGCCAATTTTTGAACAACAAAAAACACGGTGCATTCGTTGAGAGCGGATCGGGTTTTCAATTCGTATCTTGTCAATTTAAATGGAACTCCATGACGAATAACAATCAGTATTACGGATTGTCAATTTGGGATGACGTTGACGATGTCGTCATTAACAGCAATCTTTCCGGTGCTTATGGAGAATTTGCCGCCCAGAACGCGCAGCGAGGCGGTTATCGCATCGGCGCAAATTGTGATCGCGTAGTATTCACAAGCAATATCGCAAAAGGCAACGCGAGTGTCCCATGGGATATATATTCCACCGTGTTGCAAAATTCAAATGCTTCATAAATTTTCGTAATTCCAACCACGACGGTTAGGCAGCGTTGACGCGCTGCCTACTCCGCTACTTCTAATTCACTAAAATTTAGCAAATCAATTCTTACCTACCACCTCAAAAAACCCTGAAATCGGGGCTGTGGCGATTTCCGCGCCGTTGCATCCTTCAGGGATCAACAGCGGATAATAGGCCGAGCAAACACGCATCTAGGCAAATGCTGGGTGTGTTGGTCGAGCACGAATTACTTAAACTGTTGGAGATGTAGAGGCAGCCAATCCAATTGACATACTTGAATTTGCTGAAATTCGTCCCTAAGTTTTAGCTATGCATATCCAAACGATGGCAAAAATTTGGGTTGAATGTGGAGCCGAGTTGGCGTCCATCAGTGCTGTCGCATGCATGGAAGCTCACGAACAAACAGGAGCCTCAGCAAATGAATGTATTTATGTACATGAAAATTGTCGGAGAAGCCGCCACTCGCGGTTCACTTCAACAATCGAGTTGAGAACCGACAGAATGGTGGCACAGGCAACACCATGTTTGAATTCACATTACTTTTCCTTGCATTTGCATGTGGAGCGGCAACCGCCTTAAAGCTTCGACACGGATATATCGTGCGGTTCACCGCAACTTTTTGGGGCGGACTGCAGTGGGAAATCAAGCCACCGAAAAAGTAAAAATAGGAAGGCGCCTGCATGGCGCCTTTACTTATCCAAAACCAGACCCAACAGGGCGGAGAAGTGCGCGAGCCTTTCAGAAACCATGAGGTCCTTGGCCGGCGATACAAAAAGATGAAGTTTCATGCGGATTATCTCGGCTTCGTCTGAGCGAATATCCGTTTAATTCGTCCGCGTTTTTTGAAAAAGAAAAGCAGCCCTGCAAACAAGCTAACCACGCCAAAAATGGCGGCAGCCAAGCAGAATCCAACGAGACCATCGATAATAAAATCTCCATCTCCAAAGTACTTTTCAACTAATAACCATCCGGCTCCTGAAAGCAGAAAAGTACCAAGCGCACCAAACAGTGCCCCGACGCTGTCAAAACTCAGAACATCTTCCAAATCGTCCCTTGTCACGGCCACTACCTCTTGTTGTCGATCTAAGTGTTGATGAATAATAAGCGAACCAGAACCATGGTGGATATCGAGGGCATTTTGTTGCACACGCTTCCTTTGTTCGTCCTCGTGTTTACTCATTATCCCCTCCATTCGCAGCGGGGATATCCTGCTGAGCACCTTCCGGTATTGGTGACGGATTCATAATGCCTATATAAACCGCGTTCATGAATTGTGTGTTCCCACAATTGCGACAGAGTATTCCAACAAAGGCGTAGGTCGGACCACCAACCACAAGACCTCCGCCTTGAAATGGACGACTTTCAAGAAAATCGTCCATAACAGTCCACTGCCGGTTCGCACAAATCGGGCACTTTCCGATGAGCGTGGACTTACTGTTCACCCAATCTAGAACCTGCTGTTTCTGCTGCTGCGATACTTTTGAATTGTCCATAATTGCACAAAACAACACAGTCCGTGGGTTGTAAAGAGCTCAACGAACCAAATCACCCAGCAACTTACGGCGACAATCGCGTGCTATACATCATTGCTTCTCCAACGCCCGATCCAATTTGTCATCAATCTTATCAAGCTTGGCCGACATTCGATCTAGTTCTTTGTTGACGCTTTCACGCGTGGCGTAATGCTCAGCAGCATAAAGCTTGTGTGCGGCAATGGCCTTGTCCAAGTCGCTGATGTCATCCCCGAGATCGCTTTTGATCTTGCCAATGGCCCTCGCAACCCAAATGGCAAAGCTCGCTGTTGAGATAACAACAGTACCCAGTAGCATCAAAATTTCCCACGTCACAGCCCCGCTCATCAATTCGCCCTATCAATTTAAGGTATGAGAAAAGGCGCAGCATTTGCCGCGCCTGCAGCTACGTTCGTTTGCCAGTGATAAACCCGCCAGCGGCGGCAGTGCCGGTTGAAAGAGCAACCTTTACCGGATCAAAAAGCCAGTCCATAGCCATGCGCGAAAACTCGTCATAGGGCGGCGGGAATGCGGCGATGCTCCAACCCTGTGGCCAAATGCCATGCTCCCACCACAAGACGTTGTAGACCGCTAGCAAGCCGAATGTGGAAAGACCTGGTAACAAAGCCGCGCCAAGAATGAACCAAAACACCTTGTGGTTCATTTTGAGCTTTTGCCGGGTGGTGCCTTCAGCATTTGCCGATCGGTAAGCGATCACCTGTTGTTCCCAAAAGGCAACGGATTTGTTGGCTGCAATCTTTTCAGTTTCGGTTTTGGCATTCAGCCGGTCGCGATGTGCTTGGTTGAGGCCGTTGATTAGGTCTTTTCCCAATCCACCACCAAGTAGGTTGAGCACCAACCCACCAATCCATTGAAAGAAAACCATCACACAATCACCTTATGGCCACGGATAGCATTCCAACGGCGCTGCAAAACATCTCTATGTCGCCAAAGCGTCCAGACGATCACACCGGCAACAACTCCCGCTGCAATCCAGCCCCAAGGCAACCCGGCCATAAATGCGCCAATACCGCCGACAAGTGATCCACCGCCACCTTTGGTCATCGCATCTTTTGCGACCTGCCCGGCCATCTGCGCATCACGACGCAATTGCGCCAATGTGGCTGGGTCAAGAATGCCGTCATTCACCAAGTGTGGATGCGCCTCTTGATAGGCCAACAAAGCCATCTTGGTTTTTTGTCCCATCCAGCCATCAATGGCACCGGGATTGAACCCACGCGTCGTCAACAGCTCTTGAGCTTCTTTGACCACAGGGTCTGGCACAACCCGTGTTTTCGTGGCCGTGCGTGGCACGCCTTCACCCATATGATGCTTTGGATATTTGCCATGCAAGAGGATCTGAGATGTTTCAAAACGGCGCCGCACCAAACCCGGCAACACTTTGCCCTTGGCCTTGTGGTAGTGGGTTTCCAGATATATGGCAGCTAAACGTTTCTTGCCAGCACGCCAGAGCTTTGCCCACTTCCAGCCAAAAGTAGCAGGCCCCATATTGTAGCAATTATCAAAACCAGCATTAAATTCGTGCTGTTTTGCACCTGGCATCCCTTTGCGGGTTGGTGGCTCGTAAACTTCCTCGGCAAGTGCTTTGAAAAGTTTCATACCCTCTTCATAGGTGATCTTGGTTTTGCCGGGGATCAGGCCATTTTTGAAATATTCTCGCGCCACACGGCTGCGCATAGTTATCCCAGCAAATATTGTGGGCACGCCTACAGGGTCCAAGTAACAGGTCAGCACAACGCCTTCATGGCCAAGAGTGTACTCTTGGCCCTCACGGTCCAGTTTCATGGTTTTCTCCAATTTTGGGTGGTGTCTAGACACAAAAAAGCCGCTCAGCGGCGGCGTGTAATGGGTTTGATATGCCGCTCATAAAAAGCGGTTACTTGAGGTTTGAAGCGATGATAAAGCGGCCTGAAGAACATCATGAGCAGGACACAAATCAGGACCAACGGCCAAACGAGTGGCGGTGTGTTTTGAAGAATGCAGCTCGTCAATAACTAGTCGGTTCCACCACTGGCACGAACCTCGCAACAGTGGCGAATTGGAAACAGCAATTCGGCAAACCAAAAGAGGGTGCAACCGTCACTCATTGGTCCACCATTTGTCGTTTTGATAGTCCGCTGGAATGGGGTCCATAGCCTCAAGCAAGCTCGCCTTGGCAACAATCGCGTCGATTGCTGTATTGCCAGCCCTGACCGCTTCAACCTGCGTTATCTGATCCGACGTCCAAGTTTCCTTGCCCAACTCAAGCCAAGAAATCATCAACCGAGAATAATAGGCTTGTTTGTCTGGGTCTGCGATTTGGTAAATGCGACGTTGGCGTTCTGCTTTCAATTTTTCAATGGTTGGAGCATTCACCAAAATTAGTGCAGCCTCTTTTTGATCCAACTCTTTTTGCCACAATGCCAGAATGTCTTCAGTCCAAGCGGCATCACAAATGGCCTGAACTTTGGTGTCCTCATTTGAAATATCAGCGTCAGGCCAGAGCACATATCTATGAACCTCGCCACCTTCACTTAGCCGTTTGACGCTCACAGGTTTGCAAGGCTGCTTACCCACCTCAGCAGTGTAAATGAAACTGGTCACAGTAATTCCAATCTTGTTTTTTGGATTTCGGCTTTTTCGCTAAGCGGCAAAATATGCAAACTGGACACCTAGTTCGCCACCGAGATCGGCTTGCGTCAGATTGTCGGATGCACCTACAAGTTTCGCTATTCGGATGGATGATTCACCCCCTGAAATATATCCCCCAAGCGGGCCAGCTGCATCAGCAGACCACAGAGGAACTAGTGTGAAATTGTGCCCATTTGCGAACGGCAACCCACCACAATCAAGACCATTCGACCCAACTCCAGCATTGGAAATGGTGACATACGCCATGACATGAACAATGCTTCCTTTTTTCACATATCTTGCATTTGTGAACGCGTATGTTGGAGCAGCCGATTGAACAGCCCATGTTAAAATGGGGGTCCATGTACCTTCTTCATAATCGTCAAGTTTGTTAGCCGCTCCGCTACCTCCAAGATACACCCCAGCAAATTCTGGACTGTCCGAACTCGCTAACGCCAACTTGGTTCGTGCCGCCGCCACATCTGTCAATTCACTCAGATTGTTCGCGCCGGACATATCGCCAGCCGGACCTTGTGGTCCCGGATCACCTTGATCGCCCTTTGGTCCCTTGATATTGCCAATGATCGTCCAAGCGTCGTTAGCCTTGGCATACAGGTCGCCATTGTCATTGTTGACGTATTGCTGCCCGTTCTCGCCATCACCCGCAGCCGGTGTGCCAGATCCATTGGAAAACTTCACCGGGTTTTCGGCCAGCAAAATATATTTGGACAGCTTTTCCGCTAGCGTAACGTTGCTGGCCCATTCAGATGATGAGTGCAAAATCTCATATGAAAGACCGCTGGCACTGGCTGGGCCGAACGCGGTTTTCAGGTCAATTTCTGTGGTGTTGATAATCGCCTCAACAAACGAGATATGCACCCCGCCATTAACAACAACCAGATCCCCCACCCGCACCACATTGTCAGTCCAACCACCGCCCGTAAGCACAAGCCGTTTGCTGCCCTGCGCCGCTGCCACGGTGCCTGCATTGTAAATTTCAACCATGTTTGAATTGCCTAGTTTGTTTGTTCGAGCAGTCTATATTTAACCGTGAAGCCAAATGGACTTGGCGCGTCGACTTGCCCCGCTTGCACATGAAGTATGTCATTGTGAACGAGTACTGAAATTGAAATACTATCCGTTGTTAAATTCAATGTGCCCAATGTGTTGTTGGAATAAGTTTTGCTGTTCACAAAAGGGTCACCATGGGGGCCGAATGACACAAAAATCATGCAAAGAGGCACGCCCAAAAATGATTTTGGAAATGGTATATCATAATCGATATACCAAGCCTTGCCGCCGCCAGCTTTATCCAAGTGTTGCCATTGGGATGGCGAAGGGTGGCCTACCCGCGAATATTCCAAAAATTGGGCATTGTCGGAACTAAACAACAGTTGATCCGGGGTGGCTGCTTTTACATCAACTCCGGCTTTAGAAACAAACAGCCCGTTCTTATCAATTAAAACACGGTCCACTATCTAACCCCATGGCACGTTGGTGACGTGGTAATAAAGATTGCTGTCATAAGTGTTGTCCAATCCAGCTTCAAACCACTTACAATAGGCCAAGACATCAGAGTCATAGCGCAACTCCACATGATACCGCGTACAAACCAAAATAACGAAAGGCCTAAAACCAACATCGGGCAATACCAAAGCCTGTTCAACTGGTGAATAAGCCAAAACGCCACTGGTGATAATCTGAAACGGTTGGCCGCCCATCGACAACATAAGCTGATCTTCACCAGCGGTATTTACATCAACCCCCGGTCGCGACACTTGGATGCCGTGCCCACCATTGGGCAACAGCCCCAAAATCACACGATCCACCATATTATCTCCACAAAATGTAAAACCCGCCAGGATGATCTGCCGGTAAAATTACCCCGGTCGTCACATCGGAAGCGCCGCGATAAGACTGATATCGATTGGCGTCCATTCGACTAACCCAAATAAAATAAGGCGGTTCGGCATAAACTGTTAGGTCCAGTGTTTGCCCACCTTCAAGAAAGCCATAAGCGATCAAAACACCCGCACGATTATACCGACTATCAAAGGCCAGCTGATTACCAGTTAGGTTGACATCGTTTACGTCATGTCCGGGGCGGGAAACGCGCAATCCATGTCCACCACCTGGCAACAGCCCCAAAATTAAATTATCAACCATCAGTCGGAAATCACTAATCTACCCGAGTTTTCAATTCGAAATTTGCCGTTATTCAGGGTTAAGCTTCCAGCCGTCGCGTCGCCAATATCTGAGGTAATGGCCGAAAGTTGAGTTACCTGCATTTTGTCCGCCGTAATGGTTGGAATATGCGCAATGTCGAACTTTTGACCCACACCAAACAAAGCATGAGTTGATCCGTCTTGCCGCATCATCAACATTTGATTGGCCACCATAACGATCTGCGATGTTCCATTTGATTTAGCGATGATCCGAATGCCGGTATCAACAAACCCAAGCTGATCGCCTGCCCTCGCTTTCAACGTGATGATCGCTTCGCTACCATCACCATTGACCACCGCATCAACTTTGAACAAACCATTGGCAAATGCATCACCCATGGCCACATTCGCCTCAATAATCGATTGCGCAAGTGCCGCATCATTGTCGGCCCTAACTTGCTGTTCAACCAAAACAGCAGCCGCTGTATCTGCAGTCTGCTTAGAGATCAACTTGCGGCTGATGTAGGCGTTACCCTCACCATTTGCCTGCGCATTGGCCAAGCGTTCAATCTCATCATTTTGACCAGCAATTGCGGCAGACAATGAACCAACGCCCGTACCATTCAGCACACCAACCGCATTGCCCAAATCGCGAGCCAAATGGGAATAGTCAATTTGCTCCGGCTGAATGGTCACCACCATTGGACCGGTTGGCACATCGATGGGTATCCAGTTTGTCCAAACCGTTTCCCGCCCCGGCAAACTGTCCAACCTTGCCCGCGCCTCATATGTCTGGCCTGGCATCACGCCATTAGTCACATAATAAGACCCGTCGCCAACCGAATTGTCGATTGCTTTGAATATCTGAGTGTCACCCACAATCCGATATTCAAACTTCAACGCCCGAATGGCCGGATCGGTAATCGCGCTGTAAGAAAACTCCAACACTGGAAGCACCTCACCATTTGCACCACTTGTTGCCCCAACACCGACCGCAAAGCCAAATACCTCTTTTTGATAACCAGAAAATGGCCGTGACCGTGGCAGTTCAATCACCTGATCAGGCGTGGCATCATCGGCAAATGCAGCGGCGTCGATTTCTGCCAAGTCCAATTGAATTCGAAAATTATTCAAATCCAATTTGGTTGCAACAATCTCATATGTCTTGGTGCCACGTAACGCATGCGAGCTTTCCCAAACGATCCAATCACCGATTTCCAAAATCAGATCTTTGATATCGAGCGTAATCCTAGCGGTTGCCTGAAGGCGTGACCTGAATAGATATTGCTTGACCAAAAGATAGGCTTGATGCGCGTCTTGCACTTGCGGCAAATCAAACGGCTGAACAACTGATCGTCCATCAACCGTTACAAAGCTTGTTGGCTCAACAGCTTTATAGGGTGCTGGCGCAAAATCAGTTGAATGGGTGTATGTGCCCTGCACGCCAGAAAACAGCAAAGCACCCGCTTTCTTTGGCGAATACAAAACTGTTGCATCATCAACAAGGTCGCCATCGGTGATGGTTTGCACCACTGTCTTTGCCTTAGCGGCATAAAACCCAATGCGCCCTTGTTTCTCGGCAAATTTTTTGCCCATGGCTTGGCAGATTGTTTGCAACACTTTTGCAGGTTGATCTGTGTCCAACCACACCATGTGTGCTTCGTATCGATTGCGCCATGACCCATCAGGACGCTGCACTTGCTCATCGCAAATGTTCATCGCAGCAATGTTGCTGTCAAAGTCCAGATCAGCCGGACCAAGCTGCGCACCCAGCATCCGGCGACCATTATGATAAAATCCACGTGCAAAATGATTAGCCGCAACACCGCAGTTTGCGGAATACTCCCAAGTTGTCGGATCATCAAAACGATGCGTTCCAACACCACCAACGGTCGCGTCTTTTCGTGGGTTGTAGAACCTTGCGCCACGCACCACAAACTTAAAGCTCGGCTCGCCGTTGAACTTTTCTTTGTCGCTGGTGATCGTGATCGCGACATAGGCTTGGCCAGCAAACTTCCTGTTCGCATCCCAACCCGGTGTTTGGGCGACCAGTTCCGTATCAGCCAATTGCCCCGGACGTCCGTCATGGAAACGAATGTCAATCAACGCCCCATATTCGGCCACCTGATAGCGTGCAGCCTCATTATTGGTGTATGGACCCGCAACCGGCAAAAGGTCGTGCTGTCGGCCATTTACATAGATGCTCTCAAGCCCATCACACCAATGGTCGGCAAAAACGAACACATGTTGCGCTTTTTTGGCATTATCAAACTCATTGTAGTGGGTCCGATGCCCACCAATCAGAACCCGACCAATGATCCCATTGCGCGAAACGCGCTCGCCAAACGAGACTTGAGTTGGGTCTTTTTGGTTCTCATTTGCCGCATCTTGGCGTGGTGAAAATACCTGGTTGAACAAAAAGCTTGCGCCTGCAGTCAACCCATAACCCAACAACACGCCCGGTAAAGTTCCAGCAAACGCAGTGCCAAACAAAGCGCCCACCAATGGCGCAGCACTAACTGGCCCGGTCAATCCAATGACCAGACAAAATGACAACAATAAAAGTTTGAACATTAGACCCTAAAGACCCTATGGAGTGTCGTTATTGGTAAGTGGTAAGGACCATCTTCATTGACCCCAACAGCCATGCCGTTGATCACAACGCAACCGGCTTCAACGCCGTTGCGTGCCACCACCCCAATGTCGCCATCCTGCGCCATCAAAGGTGAGCTTTCATCAAAAAAACGGGACAGCACATTCGCTATCCCGCCCTCGCGTTTGATCAATCGAAGCGCACTACGCTTATCGTTATATTGGTTGAGATAATCCAATATCGGATGATCCGACCCATGCTTTTCTCGCACCGCTTTGGCCATGTGATGGCCGCAATCGGGAGTGCCCCGTTTGAATGTCACCCTTGCCCCCACCGTGCATCCTTTTTAACAGCACCATTTAACGTCCCAATACCAACCAGCGAAGTGTCGGTCGGATCGATCAGCTTTTGTGTGGCGTCATTTCTATATTGACCACCGGGCACAGATAGATCGATGGATTTGGAAACACAGTTCGCGGTGATCACCGCACCGTTTGGACTTTCCTCAAAAGGCGCATCTTCAATCCGACCGCGAAACAATGTGCTTGCCTCAACAACTAAACCTGTTTTGCGATCAAGATGCCCCAACATCAGGGTGACCAGCTTCATATGCCAATCTTCATCATAGAGCCTCACCAACACATCATCAGTAATTCCCTTTTCAGGCGATGCACTTAGCTTCAGAACCATCCTCGAAACTGTGCCTTCGCTGGACTCCTCAAGTTCATCAACATCGATCACACTCCCACCGGATTGGAACAACAGCCCATTGAATGTGGTTTGACCCGAACCGGTCCACAGCGCATAGGTGCCAGTGCCAAACTCAAAAACATAGAGCGCCACCAAGTTTCGCGATGGATCGGCCAATTTGGCTTTGAAATCACTCGATATTGAACGGGCCATTAGGTCACCCTTGATGTGGCTGAATAACTCAACACTGTTGCGGTACCAAATTTTTGCCGGTTGACTTTGCCCAAGATGAATTCACCTACGGGTTTTTCAAAACGGACCTGTGCTGCGGTGGTTCGTTGCAATGGCATTGGTGGCAAGAAACTCAGACTAACCGACCCGCCAGCATCACCTGTCGCATCTGCCATGACTTGGTGAAGCGTTGCTCGCCCACCTTCCTCAATTCCGATCCAGTCACCCATTTTTAACATGAAGTTGGATGGCAAATTGTTGACCGTAATGCTCGTCAGATCCGTAATTGAAAAGACAGTACCAACGCCATTGAACTGTCCACCACCTGCAACGTTCACACCCAAAAGTGTGGTGTATGCCATTGGACGACATTCATGCGGATGTCCGATCAACACAGATGACTTCGCATCGCCATGTTGCAGCAAAAACGCATTCCACTTGCCCAGCTCATCACGCATCATTGGCGCAGTCACAAATTCACCCTGCCAATAATCATGGGCAAGGCCACCGCTAAGCGCCGCCCCAGACCGCAACCGGTTGACTGATCGATTAACAATCGGCTCAACGCTGGCCTGTTGATATTCGGCTACTGGTAAAACTTCAGCCATCACACAAACCCTGCTTCTCTGTTCAATCGTGCTTGCTGCATACGACCACCAAGTTCGCGCTCAGATTGTTTGACCAATTGTCCGCCAACTTGCCCCGCGACTTCCGCCATCTTGTGAACCAAGTTGCCATTCTCAACGATTGACGTCACGCGCACGTCAAGCCCCCCACCCATAGCTCCACCTCTGCCGCCCCCAACCGGCGCAACAATGTCACGCGGTTTCAGAGACCCATTTTGCAGTGCCTGCAAATTACCCACACCTAAACGACGCGTTGCCGGTGCATTCATCACGAATTCGTTCTTGTGATGGACGCCAGCCAATTCGCTATCGCGACCAAATCCAGTATGCCCACCTTCGCGCTTGCCGTTGCCCATCAACCAACTAAATATCGATGTCAGCGGATTAGACCCGCCGCCAAATCCCTTTGGCGAGAACACCGCATCAAGTGACGCATCAAGCAGCCGATCAACAACCCTGTTCACCGCATCCAGCAAACTATCAGCGAGAGATTTCCCTTGCCGCAATCCATTGGCAAAGCTGGAAAAGAATGACTTCCCCAAATCAGCACCTTCAGCCATGCGTTCATTGGCTTGGGTTTGAGCAGCTTCCATGTCGTAAATTTCGCCAATGAGCGCGGATATCTTCTCACGTTGGGCGTCGGTTGCCGTAGCGCCTGCTTTGCGCAAGGTGTTCATGATTTCTTGTTGCCGAGCAGAAACACCAACCATCGACTTTTCGAACTCAAGTGCCGCAATCAGATTGCGAACGGCCTTGGCTTCACGGTCTGCTGCTTCAGCATTGCCATTGTGAACGACCGTGGGTTTACGCTTAGGTTTGGTTGCATCCAAGCCGTCCCCACCAACACGCTTGTTCAGCTCCGCTGTTATTCTGGCTTCTTCAGCTAACAATGCGGACATCTCATCACGAAGTCCAGCAATGAATATCTTTGATCTTTCAACCATCGCCGGGGAATGGGAGAAGTTGGCAGCAAGCTCTTGTTGACGCGCTATTTCGTCTCCAATTTCCCCCCACCGAGACATCAATTCTGATTGACGTTGCTCCAAGGCACCCTGTGTCCGCTTCTCAATTTCTTGAAACTTACTCAAAAAATCAGCTAACGCACTCGTCGCTTCAACAATTGCTTTCTTCAAACCCGTGCCAACAGTTGTGGCGACAATGTTGAACTTCTCATCCAACTCCTGTGCCTTTTTGATTGTCTCCTCAGACATCACGACACCAAGCTCACGAGCGGCAGCGATGGTTTTATTCAAACCAGCTTCACCTTGCTCAATAAGCTGCACAAACTGCTCACCACCAGTGCCGCCAAAGATCTCGTCCGCAATACGAATTTGCGCTGCCTGGTCGAATTGCTGTAGTTTGCCGATGATCTCTGTGAATAGTTTTGACGGCGATTTCAGCTTTTCATTCAATTCTTCAGCCGAATAACCCAACCGCGAAAATGCCTCCGCACTAGAGCCTTTGCCGGTCGATATGAATTCATCAGCACGCAAGTTCATTTCTTTCAAACCATCGGTGAGCGCATCAACGCCAACGCGGTTTTGCTCAGCAACATATTTCAGTTCTTGGAATGCTTCAACATCAACACCAGCACGCTTTGCCTCATCACCAACCCGCGCAACTTGATCGGCGACTTGTCCAATCGCAGCGATTGAACCGGCAATACCGCCTGCCACTAAGCCGCCCAACAATCCCTTAGACAGATTGACACCAAGTTGTGCAGCACCCTTGCCCAATTTGGACAATTTGTGTTCCATTTTCTTGCCGCGTTTTTCGATCCGACCAAATTCTTTGTCGGTTTTTTTGCGTGCCTTGGCGAGGTTCGTTTCATACTTGTCGATACGCGCTTCTAGTTGCGCGACAAGTTTTTCAACCTGCACTGCCATTTTGATTTGCTCTTTGTTTCATGATGGTTTCGAACAGCTCATCAGATGGCGGTTCGGTGGTTTTTCTTTCGCCCTTAGAAATCACATCAGTTAGGGCAGCCCATTGGCCAAGGCTTAATCGGCCAATATTCTGGATCTGTCGGCTGGCAGCAACCAGCCGAATATGGGCAAAATTAATGCGCTCAATCTTGCCCCCACCGACTTTCCCGGCTCTTGATCTTCAAGCTCTTCAGGCGTGGCGCGTGCCAAACCAGCAAGCCCAATCACATAGGCAAGATCGCGACTATCTTCGATCGGCGAAATGTCAAGTTGGCTGTCAACCAACTGCGCGGCATCCGAATGAGCCATACCTCCGCCAATCAACCCAGCAAGCAACATCAAGCGAAGATCGCTGGTTTTGGCTGCACGATCATGGATCGCTTGCACAACTTCAAAAATTGAACGATTCAATTGGCTTTCAATAAGCTCAATTTCGTCCAGCCCCAAGCGAAACGCAAAAGAGCGATCACCCCAAGGCTGAACGATTAATCCATGACGGGACATCTAAGCGGCATCCACCCAAGCAATTGGGCCATGGCTTTCGATCGTAACCGAGCCTTCAGATGGTTGATTGGTTGTTGCCGTGACATCAAAGGCTGTAAGCTTGGCCTTCATTTCGAAATAACCGCCACCTTCAACACCGGGCAACACAATTTCGTAGCGGATGTTTTTGGTTGCGCCCGAAATCAACCAGTTAAACCATGGCTTGACCGATGGCGCATAGAGCTTTCCACCACCGCTGATCGACGCCTGTATTGCATCAACAATCAATTGCCGCCATGCCGGTTTTGTTAGATCGGCGCAATCAGGAACTGTGTAATCATTCCCGCTCGATGAAAAATTAATGCCGCGTTCGCTGTTGATGAGGCAGTCGAAAGAAAACACTTCCGGATCTGCGCCATCACCAATTTTAACGAGGATCAAGCCACCAGCTGGCGGTGTAAAATCTGACATCATATTCTCCTATGAATTTGGATGTAGAGAGTAACTGACGCTCAAAACGCCATGTTGTGTTTGTCCGTCCGAATCAGTGAAAGCCCGAACAGTTTCAAGCTGTGCAATCGAAATATTGAAGCCAGCGACATTCAATGCCGGTGTGCAAAGCAACGGCTGCAATTGCGCCAATAGTTGCTTCAGCTCAATTTTGCTGCCAGCCACTGGACGCGACCACACATGAATGGTGGCAGTGCTTTCCCATGCCTTGGCGCAATCATTGCCAATATCAACAACTTGTTCGTCGCCGATCTGCACATATGGAAATGGCTTGTCGCCTTCAACACGATCGTAAATGCGGCCATCGCAAATATTAGCTGCGATCAGCTTCTCATAAATCGCGGTTTGCAGTTCTCCACCAATCATCGTGCTGCAATCCTTTTGATGGCTTTGTTCATGGCCCGTGTGGCGCGACCACGTGCTTTGCGTTTGATCAATCGAAACGCGGGATAGAAAAACGGAGAGGCTGAGGTGCCCGGATGAAATGTGCCACCAAACTTGCCTTTGTTGACATGTGGCGTGGTGCCAAACTCAACAAGATGCGGATAACGCACACCAGAGTTACCAGCATAAATAACGACACCCAATTCGTGACTATCGCCGATGCCCTGAGCGTGTGCTGCCCGTTCGGCATCGCCAAAACGCCATTCAATGCTGTCACGCAAATCACCTTGATCAACTGAAACAAAGCGCTTGGCCAAATCGACCATCTCGTCAGCGCCCGAAACAAGCGCCTCGCGGACATCCTTCTTGACCTCAATCGGAATGCGCTTGAGCTTTTGCATTAGTTTGGCGCGGCCTTTGATTTTCAATTGACCGCCACTCCGCTTTCGCACAAATAATCCAACCACATCCGATCTGCGCTTGGCGTGATCGAGCGAATGTTGAATAGTTCGCCGGAGCGCACGTCCACTGCTCGCCAGTCACCATCAATTGGATTGTGAGCACTTGATTTGCGAACTGTGATTATCACTGTCGCGCGACCAGCGAGTCGACCAGCCATCACCGCTTCACCGCCCCTTTGGTGAATGACGTTGGCCGCACATCTAAACTGTTCTTCAAATTCACCAGTTGTGCCGCCAGCTCCATCTGATTGCGCAGACTTCTTTTCAAAGGCCACCCGATGATTGAGCGCTCCGGCGCGTTTAGTTTGACTGTTCATCGTCTGAGCCAGTCTTGGATTTAGGCGCAAGCTTGGCCTTTTTCACCTTCTTAGCCGCCTGCCAACACTCGGCGGTCACAGTCTCGATATGCCCCTTGCGGTAAGCAACCGTCGACGTTCCATTCAACGCCGCTGGCGAAAAATCAAAATCTTCTACAAATTCTACTTTAGGCATTAGATCCTCCATTTGCGGTGCCGTGCGAGCAAAGTTTCAACACCGGCTGGCAAACCGCGATTTGGGTTGTTGCCAGATCGATGTTCGTACCAATGTGCAATCATCATTTTCATGGCGAGTAAGAGGGATTGAGGCACATCACTTGCATTCTCAGTCCCGCACACCAGATCCACCCAAGCTGGGTTTTTCGTGTTGGCAAGATCTACATTGGGAAATGCTGGCGACAGATAAACGTAAGCGCCCAAACTATCTTCAAGCACCTCATACTCAGTGTCCGCCAACAGCATCTCCTGCATGGCGCTATTGTGATAATTGACCACAACCGACACGATCTCTGAAAATGGCAATCGAATGGTTTGGCAATTGAAGCGGTCTGCACTAACCCGCCACGTTTGACGCATCAGGCACTTGCCCAAAATACCGCCATAACCATCAAGATGAGTTGTCGCCGCCGCAATCAAAACGGTGAGCAACGCATCATCGTCGTCAAAGTCAACGCGCAAGTGCTGTTTGACCTCAGCAAGCGTGAGTGGGTCTGCCACCGGCGCAAGGATTAGTGCAGGTTTAATCATTGTGATTTACTCAGCGTTCAATGTGGCAAGCGCAGCTTCAGCGGCTTCTTTAGTCTCAAAACTTTTGCCGACTAAGGTGGGATGCTTTGGCATCGCAAACCTCCACTTTCCCTCGCGTTCAATAATCTGTTTAGACGGATCAAAGTTGCGCTCATCAATCATCAACTGGATTTGCGCTTCAGCATCAGCTTTGGTTTTGATGCCTTCGCCCCCGAGTGCCTTGGCCAGTTTTTTCATGTCATCGGATTTGAGTTTGTCCCAATCGGCGGGGATGACCACGTCTTTAGGATCAACCGGGGTTTCCTCGTCCAATGCTCCAAGCGCTTCCGCTGCGTCAAGCAAATCATCGGGACATTCATCTCCGATTTCGAAGTCTTGCGGATATGGATTGCCACCCGTCGCGCCCTTAAAGGATTTTGTAAATTTCATGATATTCTCCAAAGAAAAAGGGGCGACCACTGGTCACCCCTTTGTTTCAGTTCAAGCTGTCAGCCGGTTACGCTGCAATCTTGTGGTAGCGAAGCCACTCCGGATTCCAAAGACCGCCGCCAACGCGCTTGGTTGTGTAGAAATGAACGTAGCCCGGATTAATGTAAGGGTTGCGTTTCACAACGATGCCTTTCCGGTCGAAAATCCGGTAACCTCGCTTTAGGTCGCCATACAAAACTGGCATCGAATTGGCGGCAATATCAGGCATTCCTGACAATGTGCGCGCACCCGAACCCAAAATTGATGCCGGTTGACCAGCTTGGAAAGGTGGTTGCCAAAGAAAGTTGCCGTCACCATCACGCATTTTTCGAATTTCTGCGTGAGTCTTCTTGTTCGCGTAAAACGAACTTTCGTTTGAAACACGTTCGTCTGGCACATCATAAACTAGGTCAATCAAACCGTCTGCTGTCAGTTTTGCAACATCCCCTGAGTTTACCTCAGTTACGGCACCGAGAGGATGGCGCAATTCCACATCCAATGCACCTTCTGCCGCTTGCGTGAACTGCATAACGCCCTTCGGTTTTTAGATGCCGTTTCCGGTTACGAACGCAATCCCTTCTGCTTCAGCAAAACTTTCCTCAATTTCATCTGCAACAAAGGAACCAATATTGATTTCAGAGTCATCCATCAACCGATCAGACACGCCCGGAAATGCATAAATTTCACCAAACTTGAAAGTGTATTCCGCAAACTGACTAGTGTCTGTGTAAGGTCGCGCAGCACCTTCGGCAACCCAGCCGGAAGCCATGCCCTTTTTGTTAAATGCATGTCTAAAACCTTGTCCCGTCACACTCTGCACATGGGCATAGGCGCGCATAGATGAAACAACAACCAGCCGATCTGTGATCTCTCGATCCCATTCAATTGGAGCCGTTACACCACCATCAGGATCAGAGCCAACGGACATTGCCGCCATTACACCGCCTGGTCGCATTGCAGCCTTCACAATTGTTTCTGCATCTTTTGAGCCAGTTCGCGCAAAGTTTTCAAATGCAGCATTGAATTCCTGCATCTCAGCAGAGACTTGTTCGCTTTGACCACCACCAGTTCCATTTAGGTCAATTGATGCGAGCTGAGCATTGATTTTCGCTAGCTCTTGCTCGTGCAATTCCTGAGCCTTACCAAGGTCCGCGTTTATGCGTTCCAACTTTTCTGCTGTGATGACATCATCAAAGCGCTTTTCAATGCCCAGTGATTTTTCATCCATCGTCGCTTTGAATTCTTCAAAGCCCGTCGACAGCTGTGTAAATAGCTCAGTTAGTTGTGAGTCACTGTTTGCTTGAACAGCAAATGCGCCACTCGCAAGCAGCGCTGTTTTCATATGTCGTGTCATTGTAGTTTCCTACGATTTGAGAACAGTTTGAAGTTGCTTCATTGCAGCTTCAAATTTGCCAGCATCGCGCGTGACAGGGACGGCAGCATCTCGCGTGCCGGATTTCATTTGAGAAATGATCGTTTTCGCCTCAGCGCTCGTTTTACCCTGATCCATCAAGGCTTGTTCGATCGTGCGCTCTGGCGGAATAAGTTTGGGCACATCTGCAAGTGCCTTGATTTCCTTCGCTGCCAACTCAGCATCAGCCAAGCCCTTTTCGATTGCTGTTGACGTGTTGAACATGGAACCTCGCCCTTGCGATTTATCCATCCATGCAAGTGCTTCGACTTCGCTGGCACCAGTCCGAGACGCATAAATTGAAGCCATTGCGGCATCCATCTCGCCCAATAGCTCAACAACACTTTGCATTTCGTAGGTATTGCCAGCGGCCAAAACAGATGCGCGATGCACCATAATGAAGGAACCAGCCGCTACATTGATTTGATCACCCGCCATTGCAATTACAGATGCCGCAGACCCCGCTAGGGCAACTACATTCATGGTGACTTTTGCCGGGTGAATGCGAAGCAAATTGTAGATTGCCAAACCAGCAATCAAATCCCCACCAGGCGAATTGATATTCACAACAACGTCGCGATTGCCAATTTTGCGCAATGCGGCAGATATCCGCTTTTCGTTGTTGTGAATTCCATCGTCCCATGAATATCCGATCTGCCCATATATTGAGATCGTGTTTTCGTCACCATCGTTGGCAGCACGAAGCGTAGGTACAAATTTTTCTTCAGCAACAACATCCGGCCCAAATTCAAGTTGGTCTGTTTGGCGAAATGCTTGGATTGCTGGCAGTTTACGCAGGCTCATTGGTTTCTCCTGATTTTTCGCTGTTGCCAGCCGTATTTGGTGGTGGATAGTAGATGTCGCCGCCTTCACGAGGATTCATGTCTTCCAAAGCACGGATTTCATTTGGCGAATAAACACCCCACATCAATCCGTCTTTGTAAGAACCCCAACGGGTTTTGATGTCACCTTTAACAAGTGCCGCACGATTGAAACGCGCATACTGATTAGAACCATCTTCAATCAAATCGCGATTGATGCTTTCTTCCCAAGTGGTCAGCGAGTTTTCGAGTGTGTAAGCAACAAAACCGATGCTTTGCTGTTCAATGCCAGATCCCCAACTGGTGCTTTTTTCGGTGTCGCCAATCATGTGTGGCGGCACACCAAAGAACATGGCGATGTCAGTACGCGAGAACTTACGCCCTTCAATCCACTGAACATCCTCTGCCGTCATGGACACACTTGCGATATCCATACCCTCTTCAAGGACTAAGGTTTTACCCTCGTTTTCGCCGCCCTTGCGGTAGGCGTCTAAACCGGCCTTTAGTGTTGCTTGCGCTTCAGGGCCAACTTGGTGCGGATGTTTCAGAACGCTGCTAAACCGCGCACCATTTTTGAACGTGTCCCGGCCATGTTCCTCCATGGACAATGAGAGCCCAATAGTATGGCGCGCATATGTAATTGGCGAAACGCCTGTAAATCCATCGTCCAACGTCATGCCCACTAAGTGCATCACATCAACTTGTCGAAGCGGCACATTTCCACCCTCTTTGCGTTGATAGACATAGGCCAACTCGCCCGTTGGCAATTGTTTCACGGTCATCCGGTCAGGATGCAATGGAATGAGTTCAACAACTCTATCCATCGAGCGAACAATTCGAGCATAGGCATTGCCGCGCAACAGCAAATGGGCTTCCATCATTCGCCGAAACTGCGAAGGCGTCTGCCAACGGTTTGGTTTGCGGCGAAGCACTTTCCAAAGTGAACTGTCGCTTGCATCTTCACGAACATTGTCGCCTTTGCGCTCTTTTATGTGCAGCGGCAACGTGGCCACCGCACCAGAAATGAGCCGCACACACGCATAAACAGCAGCGACTTGCATCGCTTTGTTCGGCGAAACATTGCCAGTGCCACCCGCCAAAGCAGAACGAAGGGCTTCAAGAACGTCATTCATGTTACCAATCGACGCATCTGCGCGAGGCTCGCCCACCAGCTTGCCAATCCAACTTTTCAAAATGCCCATGATTTCCCTTTAAAGAACGAGCGCGCCGCGCTCGCGGTAAATGCTATTGCCGTGAGCAACCGGATTGCGTTCCATCAGTTTGAAAGCGTCGAAACCTGCACAAAGCGGATCAATTTTCGACTTGCCCGCAGTTTCTTTTGTAATCAGAACACCGTTGCCAGCTTGATTTGGTTTTGCATTGCCAACACACCAATTCATCATCGCAGAACCGTCATGCTTCATGGTGCCATCTTTGAGCTTGCGCTCCATGCCCCAAACCGCACTCGATAAGCGAAACCCTTGCGCAATGCCTACAACCATGTCGCCTTCAATTCCGCGATTGGCCAATTCATCGACCATCGCAGCAACACCTTGCGGATCAAATCCAACCGCATGTTTTTCGGGTAACAAACCAGCATCGTAAATTTGATCTACAATATCGGCCACGCCCATAATGTCTTCAGTTCCGCCATCGCAGAAAGTCAGGTCACCATCCCGCTCAAAGTCGCACAGCTTTTCCGCAATCTCTTTGCGCAGCTTAAGAACGTCGCGCTGCGCCCATGCATGAAACCAGAACAACCATTGCTTGGTTTCTTTGCACCGCCCAATGACACAAAGGCCGAGCAGATCATCCAACCCGCCGCCATCTATGCCGACTGTGGCGACTTCACTGCGCTCAATAAGCTCCTCAAGCGTCAAACACTTGTCTGCTGCATTCAACCAATAGTCAGCGCCGCGCCATCGATCGTTGTGTAACGCCAAACCAATTTGGATATTCAGATGCTGCGACGCCCAGCGGCGCAACTCCTCCTCACCCTTCAATTTGGATTGCTCAAAATCTGCAAGCAAATCTTCAATCTGTATCGAAAGGCCAAGGTTTGGCAGCACCCAAGGCCATATCGCTGGGTCCATCCAAGGTTTTTTTGGATCTGTTTGGACCGCTTCCGAAAATTCATAAAGCACTGGCAAGACACGCGCAGCGCGTCCAGTTATAGCCCCGTCACGAACAGCGCGTGCAAACTTCAGCTCGGCTAAAAACACACCCGCTGGTGCGTCATCACTTTGCGTCGTGATGAAAATCAAAAACCCATCTGGGCGTGGCAACAGTCCGCCACGTAGTTGGCCAATGACGTTTGTGGCATAGCTGATCTTTGACAAGATATGAACTTCGTCAATCAGAATGCCGGTGGCTTTTGATCCGGTAAGAACTTTCATGTCGAAGGTCATAACCTTCAGCACCGCACCATTGTCTAGATCAACAATTTCCTTAATGTGGGCGTGTACTTGAAAACGCTTTTGCAGATAGCCAGCCGGATCGGCAGCGATCATGCCGGACGCTTGTTGAAATGCCAGGTCAGCAATTTTCTGTGTCGGACCGATCAACAAGAACTCAGCCCTTGGCCGTTTGTTCATCAACAGCGCCACAATCATGATCCCGGCACCACCGGTGGTTTTGCTGTTCTTTTTGGGAACAAGCGCAAATACCTCACCAACGTGGCGGCGATTGTCTTTGTCACATGAACCGAACACCGCCCCAACAATATCGCGGAACCAATCGCCAGCGGCGACCTCCATTGTTGGCGTGCCAATCACGTCCGGCAAACAAAGCTTGTTGAACATGCCAACGGCACGGTTAGCTTCTTTCTTGTTCAATGGCAGATCAGGAATGAGGGATTTGCCAGACTTTAGACGTTCCACCCAATCCGGACAGCTAAACTGGAACTCCGCTTTTAGCTCACTAATTTGGCCCATGATCACTTTCCGGCTCGACTAATTCGAACCAACCAGTGTTTTCGTGAGCGTTTTTAGCGTCCACCAACGCTTGATCTTTCTTGCCCAATTTCTCAGGCTTTGGCTTCGTGTTTGCTGGGCGCGTTGGATCTGGCAAGCTCGGATTGCTGGGTGCCAGCATCCCGGCCAACTTGCCAAGCGCACTAACATTTCCATCAACAACACCGCGCTGATAAAGCTTAAACACAACGTCGCCGGTGAGCATCGCCGCGCCCTCATCAAGCTCAAGAATAAAATAATTCCGCAGTGTCTTTTCACAACAACCAACAGCCATCGCAATAAACTCAATCGGATGACCCATCGCCCGTAACCCTTTGACTTTAATACGACTTTCATCAGTAACGTCATATCCAGGCCGACCACGACGGTCCATTGGCTCCGGTATAGGGTCGCCCAATAGGTCCAAAGGCTGTGAATTCTCTGACATCGGTAAAAAAAATCTCTGAGTGTAAGGGGGGGCGGTGCGGTGGATGGGCCAGTTTTCAAACTTTTGACCCGCCCCCCGCTATGTCGCCACGCGCTCGACGCGCTTTCATGATTGCTGTTTTTCTGTTGTGGCACGGCTGGCAAAGCAACTCGATGTTGCTCTGCTCAAACGGTGCGCCACCGTCTTTGATTTCGACTATGTGATCACCGATCACCCGGTTAGTTCCACCACACCGCTGGCAGAATCGCCCACGCTCCCGCTTGATGGCGGCAATGAACTTGCGCCAACGTGGCGAGGTGTAGATACCATCCGCGATCTTAGGTGGTGCTTTGATACGCGGTGCCAACACGGCCAAGGATGAACGAAGGTTTGTTAACTTGCCCATCCAATCCCCCAAACAACAACACCGCCAAGACTATCTTGACGGTGCGCTTCTAACTTTGAATTGCTTCAATGGTCGCCCTTGGGATAACCACCGTTCGTTTTCGAACATTGAACCGTTCGATCTTTTGATCTGGAAACGCACCTGGCAATTGCACCAATGCCGCTTGCCAGTTCAAACACCACGTTGTGTCGATAAAGTGCTCCGATAAGAACCAGTGCTCATTCATCACCGCAAGATGCGACTTACGAACAAACAACCCACAATCACGCAACCGTCTGTGGTGGCTATGATCGCCCCATGCAAGCGCCAGCTTGTCATCAATCACAAACCCTGTTGCCGCAGTTGCTGACAAAAGATGGCGCATACAGTTCGCAGCGTCCTCATCCTCACTGTGCGCACCAAAACGGACATCGCAACCAGCGATTTGCGGCATAGGCTTGATCATGTGGGTAAACCTCAAAGTGAAAACGTTGATTTTGGCTTTTCAAGAACACACTTCTGATACATGAAAGCCTTGTCCAAATTTTCGGAGGCGTCAACAGGCTCATGATACTTTCTTAAGCGCACCGTCGGATGACATTGATTTTCCCCTTGTTTTCCAAGGAGTTGTCGACGGCAATTTTTTTGTCAATGCGTACGAAATCAGCTCCTTTTGCAGTGAAGCATGCAACTCACACAACGCCTCTCGCCACATCTTGTAACCATTTCTGTAGAAGTTTACTTCCTCACGCAGAAGCCCTTCCCACACCATTTCCACGCCCAAGAAACCCGCTTTCGTTTCTGGGTTTCTCCACTTTTTTTTCGGATGTCCATTTCTGTCCAAAACAGGCACCATTTTGCCCACACCTTCAGGCGCAAAGTACGGATGACAATCCGCACGACCGCACTTGATCACCACCATTTGTGCCTCACTTGGCAGCCGGTGGATGGCATCCAACACCGTCAAAGCATCATCATGACACTTCGCACCAGCAACCTTGGCAGCAAAGGTTGAACTGTCCACATGGGTGCCAAGCTCCAACACTGAGTTGTTGGTGGCATAGCCTTGCGATTGCCCCGGCGAAAACGCTTGCGCCTGCAACCGCGCCACATGCTCGGCATGCTCACGAACCAACGCCCAATGCACCAGCTTATGAATATCAATCTTGGTTTTCGCCCTCACAAACTGGCCCTCGCTTTGTCAATTATGGATTTTGGGAACATGTAGCGTGACATCACATCAGGCACCGGCTTGCCCTTGATCTGCTCACAAGCTTTGAACAATTCGGCATCTGCAAACCTATCTAGTGTCAACGCCCCAGCCATTTTCGCCTTGTTCTTTTCAAGAGCAAATGCAGCATCAACCAAGCCTTTGAAGCGCTTTTCTTGTATCCACTTCGCCAACCCAACCCGATACTCGGGATTTGACTGTTGCTTGCAGATGTCGGCTTTTGCCACTTCCATCACCCGGACGCATTCGGCCCGTTCCTCAACGCTCAGCGCTTCAAATTCGGTGAATGCCTTGGCCGAGTTATCACCTGACCGCCAATGATGCGGCCAAATGCTTTCCTCGAACTGGTCACGAACATCGGGAATGGGATCTGGTTGCGGTGGGTGGTTTTGCGCCTCGTGCGTGTCCTCGCGCGTTTTTGGTTTATTTTTTAGTTCTATTACAGGGTTAGTGTCCAAAATCTGGACACGGCTTTTGCCATTTTCTGGACACGGCTTTTGCGGTTTTTTGGACACGGCTTTTTGCGTGTTTCCGTGTCCATTTTCTGGACACGGCACATCTACATCTTGTGCCCATCCATCTTCAAACGCCAATATATAGCGGGTCGATTTTTGTCGAAACGTGCTCTTATCGAACCGTTTTTCGCGCCTTATTAGACCCTGCTCTTCGAGCGAATTTAGATAATTGTTCAGTGTAGATCGTGCCAAATTTGGCTTCCCTTTTGTGTGGCTTTCACCAAACCGCATAATCAAATGCTCTTGGCTAGGGAAGCAACCAAGCTCATCATTGTGACAGTCCGCTAGGATCGCCAGCAAACGCCATTCGCCGCTTGATAGGTGATATTGCTTAAACGCCCAATTGGTCGCCTCGTGGCTCATTCTTGCACCCCAACTTGCCGACTTGCAGAAACATTACTCAATACACAAGACGCCTTATCGCTGGTTTTAACGACTTCGTTTGGCGCAATCCCATCGTTGTCACATCGGATGCTTTTGTTGATGCCTCCAGATGTATTTGCTATGATCGGCGGCACCATCTCGACCATTGGCTTATGAAGATCAGGCACTAACTTGTGATCTTCGAAACAACGTTCAACGCAGCGACGCAAATCGGAGCTGTTAAGGTTAATTTTCAGGAAATGCGATTTGCACTTTCGAAACCAAACAAAGCCAAAAAATGCGATAAGCGATTTGATAACTATAATTGTCGAGGTTAAGTGGATTAGGGTGATGCGTAGTGATGGATCGTCCAATGTAGACCCAAGAAGGGAACACACACTGACTGGGGAGGTGATGAACAAGCCAGTTGACGATTTTTTCAGAGTCGCGATGCTTATGAAAAGCAAACGGAAGTTATAATCCCTACTATAATCCCCACTAATCACAGCACGGCTTGCTCGAATCAAATAGAATTGTAAGCAAATGCCACTTTTGCTTGCGTACACAATAAGAACAAAAGTAGATTCGGCATGAAGGGATTGATTTGTTTTATAATTCACAACGTTCTGTGAAACAGAAACGAGTTGACCCCTGCCAACTGTCACCGGCTCATTCTTTGATGAAGCCACCATTATCAACAGGCGATCAACAGAATCGTCACAACAAGAAGGAGATGCAAGTTGAATGAAATCGCCATACTCGGCACATTCATTCTTACAGCGGTAATATGTTATTACACTGTCAAAAATTTCCACAAATAAAGTGGAAATAAAAACGCCCTGAGAAAACCGATTTCCTGGACAGAAATTGCCGGTTTGCTCAAGGGCTTTTATCAAGCACAGCTTGGGGGAGCTTTCCCCCTCGCTGACAACAAAGTACGAAATTGTTTCCAAATTGGCAACGGAAATTTCCGGCGCTGAATATTGAGATGAAACATCGGCCAACGACATCATTCCGCACCCTCAAGTTTCCAATGGTGCTTGATCACAACGTTCATGAACTGAAATTCGCCGTTTACAACAAGGGTTAGAACACCCTCCTGTTTGGCCAACCAGATCAACACATCCTGTTCGCGAAATGGTGGCACAACATTTTCTTTGGCCCACTCAAAATAGGTGTCAAGAACCTGATGTTCTTGCAAGTAAAAGCACTTTGCTGGCGCCATACAGTCAGCAAAAAACTTTGACAATTCCGCTTCAAGTCGCTGCCAACGCAGCTTGACTTGATAATTGTTGCGCAGTTGAAGTTTCGCTTTTCTCGGATGCTTCATGCCACCTCCCCCAAAATCTCATCCACTTGCCTGATCCGCGCACCCAGCACCCGCATCACACCACTTTGGACTTGACCTTGATGGGTGCGCGCTGAAATGGTGCCACGATATTTTTGGGGTATTTGATGAAAAACAAAGCGGCTGTAGAATTTTTGAAGCTTTTTGGAGTGTACGCGGTCGCAATTATTATGATTGCAGCCCTCGGCTTCCATATCTATGTTAGCCAACGCTATGCTGGCATACCGGCCGATGAGATTTGGTCTTTTTGGCCCAAAGGTTCTTCGTATGCTGGTTGGGTTGCACAAGCAGCGTTTTGGCTCTCTGCTATTTTTGCCGCATATCTTGCCTACGCTCGAACATTCGAATTGCGAGAGGCGAACAAGACTAAAAGGGTTGAACTCGACCTTGATCGCACGGCAAAGGCAATTGACAAGGTTTGCAATGAAAGCCTGACGATGCAAGCCGTAGGCTTTTACGAACTGCGTAGCCTCCTTATCACTCGCCCTAAGCTTAGAGGAGTGTGTACAGAAGCCGCGGCAAATTATATCGAGGAGCATTCCGAAAAACTGCTGACAAAACAAAAACTTGAGAAAACCGATACTGTCCGCCATATGGCACTTGCCATCGAGCTGATCACAGGAGCTAACAAATTCAGTGGTTCTAAGTACCGCATTCCAAAGGCAGTGCTGAACAACACAACTTTTGAGCTGTCCTTTGACAAAATTCAGTTTGTACTTTGCTACATAGCAAGATGTCGTTTCATAAGCATTGAATTCAGTTGGATGAAAATCTACAACGCGATATTTGAAGAAACGATCTATTTTCAGGACTGCACATTCACTGATGTGATGTTTGATCCGATACGCTTTAATAAAGACGATTGGCAAATTGAGTTCAAAGGGTGCAGTGGAGAAATCGAAATTGGCGGAAAGACCTTCAAACTTAGCCCAAGCAAAGTCACAGTAGTTACAGCGGCTGATGTAAAGACACGCGCCACCTACGATTTTCGACGCGACTTTTAACGACCACATTGTGCAAATTCCTTGCGTCGTTGATTAATCTCATCAGCACGTTTTGCTATTTTTTCTAAAAGGCGATCACAAGCAGGATCGTCGATGCAGTGAGAAACTGACATCAAAAGAACTCCAGAAATGACCTTGCTTTCCACTTCACATTTGAAGAGATCAAAGCTGCCAGCAAGATCGGCATATAACTGCTCTAAATCGCAAACTGTTCGGCCATCGGGAAGCCGTTCGCTATTTTCTTTGATTGTTTTCGCTATAACTGTCTCAAGCGACATCACACAGCCTCCATTCGCATCGGCATATCAACGTTCAATTCGGCCAAAATCTTTGGCAAATCTGGCGGCACTGAATTGCCGACTAGGTGATATTTTTGAGTTTTCGTTAGCCGTTTGAGCTTGCCATCCAGCTCAATTGTGTCTGGCAAGTCGCCTGGCAAAAATCCGTGCGCCGCCGCGCCTTCTTCAGGCTGCAACATGCGCAAATGAATGTCTGAAATCTGATAGGTCACACCAGAAATATCAACGGTCACAACACCATGTCTGGCGCGACCGGTTAAGCTGCTCAATGGCGCTTTCACCGTGTGGTCATTGCCGCCACTCGAATAGTAAGTTTCAACAAGCGCCGCCACAGCCGCCACATGGTTGCCGCCTGCCATAAGGGCCGGAACCGGCTCACGCACGTCGCGCCCATCTTTTGTCGAGCCACGCAAGGTAGTCAGCGACACAGCGGCCAATCCCTGTTGTGCGCCTGTGGTGGTTACGGTTGAAACCGGATCTTGCGCAGATCGCGAACCGATTGGTGCGCGTGGTCCGCCATTGTGTTGCGCCAAGAATGCGGCCACGCGATCGGTCTTTTCGCAATTAGCCGGCTGAAATTTCGGCACCGCCACGGTCAACTCACCGCCCTTGGCCGTGGTGATGGTGCGCAAAGGCTCTAGTGTATCATGCACATTGGAATTTGACGTGTGGGTGATCGGCACCAAGAAAGGTCGCGGATCGTTCACCACATATTTCATGATCCCCTTTGCGGTCCGGCGCTCAGTTGCTTCAGCAAGCGGTTTCTTGCGCTCAAAAATCGATTGTGATGGAAGCGACCAATCAATAATCGAGTGTGCGCCCACCCATGCCTTTAGGCCAAGGGCTTTATGTTCATGGCGGGGTGCATGCGTCCGCTTTGGCCAAACAGGTTTGGAGCCATCAGCCTTAGCAATACCAAACAACCGCTTGCGAATTGTCGGCACGCCAAAATCAGCGCAGATCAATTCGTGGCATTCAAAGCTATAGCCAAGACCGCGCAAATGTTTGATCCAAGCCTTCCAGTATTTCCCCTTGCGTTTCGGGTCTGGCACAAGCTGTTGGTTCTGGATCGGCACGCGCTCGCCTTTTGCGGCGACAGTTCCATCCAGTTTCAAAACCCGGCCAGTTGCCTTGTCGCGCTTCGCGATCAATGGCCCCCAACCTTGGATCTCTTTTACGTTCTCAAGCCCAATCGTATCTGGCCGTACTTGGCCAGCCCAACGGCAAACAACCCACGCCAGCGACCGGCGACGCTTGGAAACGGGTTTCGCGCCCTTAGCAATGCTAAAATGCGTGCAATCAGGCGACGCCCAAAGCATGCGAACCCGCCGCCCTTTGGTGGCCTCTAATGGGCAAACCTCAAACACATCACACCGCAAATGCTTGGTGTGCGGATGGCGTTTTTTGTGTACCGCGACAGAAATTGGCTCATGATTGACCGCCAAGTTGACCGGTATGCCAGCCCGTTCCAGCCCATCACAAGCGCCGCCCATGCCTGCAAACAAAACAACTGTCATCCGATCATCGAGCGTCCAGTGTTTCACAGCACCATCCTCCGATATGGCCGATAAGCAACCTTGTGATGCACTTCGCAATAGCTCTTGCTGGGAACCGTGTAGCGGCCACAAAACAATTGAATTTCCCCATCCCGATAGAGCGGCCATCTGCAGTCACATTCACCGAGCTCACCCAGCGGCAAAAACAACGCACCATCCGGCGCGTGGCTAGGGTCAAACGCTGCGCTGTTGCGCAATGCAGTGGCACTGGATTTGGCCGCCAACAGGTGAACGCCTTCGCGCGAATTGAGCTTTGCCGCTTCCTTTTTTTTGCTGGCCATCCGCCGCCGCGTTGCAACCGTGTTCATGTCGGTGCGCTTGGCGGCAATTGCCGGTTTGCCCGACCGAAAATCCAATGGTGAAAACCCCACTCAATACGCTCCCACAGCTTTTTTGATAAAGTCTCGGGATGCACTGGGCATCCAATAGCCAAAGCCAAATTTGCAATTGATTTGGATCGGCTGGTTTTCGATTGCAGCAAGCTTTTTGCGCAGTCGGTGAATGTAGGTTTTCACCACGCCTTCGCTGACCAACCCGCCCTTGGAGCCAACCGCAAACAGGCCGCGCAATTGCGCTTCGCTCAACATTTCAGACCGCATAAAGCCACGCAAAACACGCCCCTCACCAACGGTCAAATTCCAATCAGCGGGGATCAATAACGGCTTGGCCAAAGCTTTGCGCAATTGAACAAGCCGTTCGTCAGCTTCTTCCCGCAGGGCTTTCTCGCGCAGATACATGGCATGCCAATTGATGTTCATGGCGCCACCTCGGCCAAGAATTGCTCAAGTGGATTTTGGTCCGCCGCTAAACGTTCCTGGATGATGTCGACATATTCGGGGTTGAGTTCGATCAAGGTGCAATCGAGCTGCATGCGATCCGCCACCAAGCCAGTTGTGCCAGCACCGCCAAACGGGTCCAACACACGCCCACCTTTTGGACACCCTGCGGTAAGGCATCGCGCGACCAATTCTGGTGGGAACGTCGCGAAATGCGCTCCGGTGAATGGACGAGTCGCTATCTTCCAAACATCAACTGGAGCAGGTTCATAATTGCGCAAATTCCGTCCATTAGCCTGTTGCTCAGCCTTGGTCATCTGGTCCCAATTGTCATTGAAACCAGCATGCGGACGTGCTGCACCCCGTTTCTTTCCGCCAACCGCCTTCATATTTCCGTTGGTTTTTGCACCGCCGTTAGCTCTTGTACTACCAGCTTGTGCATCAATGTTTTGTGCCCAACGCTGTATAGAAGATTCCGCAGCATTTTGCCGCACCGCTGGCGCGTCATATTCATATCGCGGCGCTTTGGTCAGCATGAAAATCTTCTCATGCGAATTCGCAGGTCTGTCTGTCACGCTTTCCGGCATTGGGTTTGGCTTAGCCCAAATAATTTCCGACCTAATCCACCAACCATCCTCTTGCAGCGCGATGGCCAAACGGTTCGGCACCATGCACAAATCCTTGGCCTTCAAAACGCCTTGGATGGTCGAAAATGGCTTTTGCGTGAATGTGCGATCATCATTGTCGGACTTTATCCGCCCATCATCACGCACCTTGTTCCCTGCCGGTGAAGTCGCATAACAGTCGCCGTAGTTCATCCAGCATGTGCCTGTTGGTTTCAGCACCCGTTTGATTTCAGCAAACACCCGCACCATGGCTTCAAGATGCTCACCAAGCGTCGGCTCCAATCCCAATTGGCCCTCAACCCCATAATCGCGAAGCCCCCAATATGGTGGGCTGGTCACGACGCAATCAAAGTGGTCATCAGGCAAAGTGGCCAACATGGCCAAAACATCACCAGTAAGAACAACAACACTCATAACCGCCCTCCTGCGCCCAAAGCCTCAGAAGTCGGAAATTGCCGGTCTGTTCGGCTGTCATCCACATTGATAAAGCGCTGCGCTTCATTGATCAGCTCAAGCATTTGCGCCATTTGGTTTTGGTCAAGGCAGATATCCCGCCTATCTCCACCAAGGCAAAAACTCATGTAATGGCTTTGGTTGGGCAAAAGGTGAACACGCGCATTCACGCCATTTCCGCGCGGCACCTCAAGCGGCTGTGGCCTATGCCGCCGCCCCTTGCGCGAAATGTGTAGGCCTTGCGACATAGCAAGCTCACCCATTTTGCCCATCATTCAGCCCCCTGAATAATCTGGTCCATATGCTCCACAAGCGCCGCCATAACGGCCATGGTTTCCATCGCCTCTTTGCGCACACGCGTTGCTTCGTTCAAACTGATATGATCATCGGCCACGACCTCAGCAAAAGTGCTCACCACCTCGCCGCATTCTTTAGCCACAACGCCCAATTCACGCGCATTGTCGCCCTTGGTGGAAACGGCAATTGGCCGCTTAATCAACAAATGGTCAGACAGCCCAGCAAGGGCACGGGTAACAATCGGGTTGCCTAGCTTAAGTTCGATATCCGCAACAATATCGATCGGCGCAAACCGCTCTAAATTGTCGTCGCCAAAACAGGCATATTTGGAAAGGGTTTGCTGGCTCACACGGGTAAAAAGCGAAGCGCTGTCTTGGCCACCAAATTGGTCAAACAACGCATGGGTAGACGCTTTCAAATGACGATAAGAACCACCGGGCAATTGCCGCATCACAATACCCCCATTTTGCGACGGGCGTAAAAAGCCAAACCGCCACACCGTGACGCATTCAACATCGCCATGCCAATTTGCGTGGCATGAACACACTTACAAACCCAAAGCTGGAACAATCCATCCGCGAATTTCGCCACGCGAAGCGCAAACTGCGCAACAAGATGAAACAAGAACAAGGCAGGGTTGAAATGCGCGAAAGGGTAAACGCCCCTCGCCTTGCTCTTGTGCCAATGCCGCCCACAATCGTGGCGCCCACAATCGTGGCACTCACAATCGTGGCACTCACAATCGTCGCGCTCACAACGGTCCAGAATAAAAAGCAGACGCGCCAAACCACGGCTCAACGCGCCCGAGTTACTGTAGGAGGACAGTTTTCGCCTACAGGGAGGAAAAAGTGAAACATTCATGCCGACACCTCTGTGCCAACGAAATTGGGCGGACGCATAATGTTTTCAGGCCAAACAGCATCGCTGGGCCACTCAGCATCCATTTTGGTCAAAGCTGCTTCATATGTCTTGGTGTTCAAATCCGCACCGGACACAATTGCGTCCAGTCGTTTGCCACTTCCAAACAAGATTGTTGAAACACGAGACCGGCTCAGCTTCTTAGCTGCGCAATATCTACCCGTGATCTCAATTAGTGCTTCGCGTGCTTTCATAAATCAACATATGCGTACAATTAGACGCACAGTCAAGTCTTTTTCTAAGCGCGTATTACGCGAACCGATTGCGCTATAATGAAACAGCAATAAATTCGAGGACTAAATGGAAACGGTCGCCACAAGGATTCAACAACGCCTAGATGAGATTGGTATGTCGCCCAGAGCGGCATCCATAAAGGCTACAGGCGCTGATAGTACAATTCGCCACATACTGGACGGACGAACAAAGAGCCCTCGCTTAGATACGCTTGAAAAAATCGCTCAAGTCCTTGGCTGTTCATCTACATGGCTAATGCATGGCACAGATGATGCGCCAAGATCCAACGCCTCACCCGCCAACGTAAAACCACCATTTATGGACCAGATGAAACGCGACATTCCCGTGTTGGGCACAGCTGCCGGATCTGCGCTAAAAGACAATGGGTTTATGGTTATGACGGACCCAATCGACTATGTGCGCCGACCACCTGCACTTGAAACAGCCAAGGGTGTGTATGCGCTTTACGTGGAGGGCGACAGCATGTCGCCTAAATACGATGCTGGTGATTTGGTGTTTATCCACCCACACTTGCCACCCCGCATTGGCGACATTGTTGTTGTGCATGAGCAAAATGGCCACGAAAAAACAATGGCTTTTATTAAACGCCTCACCCGCCGCACCGCCGAATGGATTGAAACAGAGCAATACAATCCACCAGCTACGGTAAAATTCAAAAACTCAGAAGGCATCAAAATCCACAAAGTACTCCAAACCGGCGACCTATTTGGGATGTAATTTTGTAAGGCTGGACAGTTTAGCCGCCCTCTACAAAAAGCTCAGCAAACTCTATTGGACTCAAAATCCGTATATCTTCACCGTTAGCCAGGCGCTCTTCAGCCTTCAACAATTTGCTAGACTTACTGGCACCTTCGGCCAGAACACTAGGGTCCAACTCCCCAGCCACCAGCACATTGCATTTCTTGCTGACAGTCGTGACGATGGTAAACCCTAGTTTAGCCGCCGCATCACGCGCTTGGTTGCGCGACATGCCCGGCACCGCGCCCGTGAAGCATATCCCTTGCTTGAAAAACGAACCATCTGGATTTGGCTCAAACTTGCCCTTCACACTATTTGACGCAGGCGCACCACTAACCGAACCATCCACTTTGATGGGGTGGCCAATTTCCTCTTTCCATTGATCAAGCGTCCACCCCTTGTCTTTTAGTGCAGCCAGCAAAACCGCCGTTGCAGCCAATGCGTCCTCCAATGCGTCATGGTGTCCAAACTCAAATCCAATGTGGTCGGCCAGCGACCTCAACCCATAGCCACGCTGGCTGAATTGCGCCCATGTTTTGCGCACCACACGCGTACTATCCATCCAATGACAGTCAAAACGCGGCAAGTCATTTTGATCACACGCCTTATCAAAAGCGATCTGGTCAAATGTTGAATGAGAAAAAACAACCTGCTCATCAAAGAAGCCTTTGACTGGCGCATGTGCGTGAACAAATGTTGGCTTTCCAACAACCTGCTCAGGCCGAATACCGTGTACACCAATATTCACCGCATCAAAATCGGCCTTGGGGTCAATCAGCATGCTACCCTTCGAAACAATCTCCCAATTTTCAACTTTCACCATGCCAATTTGGCATATTGAACCTTGATTAGAATTAGCTGTTTCAACATCCACCATAATAAATTTCATAAAATATTCCCCAAATTACCCGCAAATCCAACCTCAATTCTCAATTAGTTTCAAGCGCTTAGATTCGCCAGAGATACGAAGACGCCCAACTCGCCACGTAAATTTAGACGCACAAGTAATTGACG